>JAGCSE010000009.1 GCA_017964325.1 Victivallales bacterium
CTTAAAACCGTTTGAATTGAGAATTGTGAATTGTGAAGTGTGAATTGTGAATTGTGAATTGGAGAAAAGATGCGTAACCTTATCATTGGCATATTGTTGTGCGGTGTCGGAATATCTTCGGCACTGGAGCCGATCAAGAATCCCGTGTATGGTGGAAATGCGCCTGATCCGACGATTTGGCAGGCGGATGATGGCACATATTACTGTTGTGCAACGCCTGGCGGCGGCCGCGGGCTGATTCTGAAAAGCAAGAATCTTGTCAAGTGGGAAAGTTCTGGAATAAGGCCATTTACGGAGGAGATGATTCAAGTCATCCATAAGGAATACAAAAACATCTGGGCTCCGGACATGATTCGCCTCAATGGCAAGTGGATGTTCTACGTGACGCTCTACAACTCCGCGCAGGATTCCGCCATCGCCGTCTTTAGCAGCGACAACGCGACGGGGCCGTTCGAGGATATGCATATCATTACAAGAAGCAAGGATACGAAAATCAAAGACACCATCGATCCGGAAGTCGTGAAGGATCCGGATACGGGCAAGCTGTGGCTGTTCTTTGGCAGCATCGGCAAAATGCACCGCGTGGAATTGAAGCCCGATGGACTGTCCGTCGTCGATGACGCCAAATATGTCCATGTGGCAGGGCTGGATTCCGACCAGAATCGTTCGCGTTCAAAGGTTTATGAAGGCTGCTATCTGTATCGTCGTGACGGTTGGTGGTATCTTTTCGCAAGTTGCGGATGGTACAACAACCATACGTATTCGCTCGTTGTCGGACGTAGCAGGACGCTGGAAGGCGAGTTCGTCGATAAGGACGGCAAGCCCATGACGGAAGGCAATGCCACGAAGATTTTGCGTTCGGATGCAGGCGATGAGTTCTACGGGCCAGGCCACAATGGTGAAATCATCACGGATGGCGATGGCAGGACATATATGTTCTACCACTGTCATCAAGCCTCCCTTAACAAAGGATGGCTGCGCAATTTACATCTACAGGAAATCCTTTGGGGCGAGGACGGCTGGCCGTATTTCAAGACGGGAAAGCCTTTGTAGGCGGGTGTGTCGGCTAATACTCCTGACTTTTGTTCCTGCCACCGCTACGCGGTTCTATATGTATTATCTTGGCTTCCAGTGGGTTACGTTCACGCCTTCGGTGTTCGCTTCACCCACGGCTGTGTTCCTGCGCCCCTACAGGGCTTAAAACATGACTATTATCATCCTCGCCCTTAATGGTATGGCACAAACGGTTTCGCCTGCGTCTCGATGGCGGGGACAAAGGCGAAACACCTTTATGCTCCATGGTGGAGTTCAACGCGTTCCAGAATTTCGTCCAGCCATTTGTCTTCGCCGCAGTGACGGCCGAATTTCTCGTAGTTAGGTGTGTGGAGGTCTGTCCCGCCGGTGGAAAGCAGTTTGTGTTTCACGCAGTATTCGCGGTAGAACGGCGTGATTTCCTCTGGCACGCATGACTGCGAGCATTCGATGCCGTCAAGCTGGAAGAGTTCGCAGAGGGCGTCCATGCGGTTCACATCATCCTTGTGGAAATAGCCATACGGATGGGCGATGAAGACGAGGCCGCCAGCCCGTTTCACGATGGGAATCACATAGTCGTATTCTGGATAGTGCGGGACATCGACATATTGTTTCGTCAGTGCCTTGTAGCCGTCCAAGTCCTTGCAGAATCCGCGGTTAATGCAGGTTTCGACCATCGTGCCGTGACGGACGTGGGTGTTGCCCTGCTTGTCGATGATGCGTTGCGGACGATAGCTCTGGAGGACTTTCATGCGTTCCGCGTCATCGAAATCGAAGCCGAGGCGGACAAGATTTGCGGAAATGGCCGTGCCGCAGGCGACCTGCCATGCGCGGTAGGTCTTGAACAAATCTACGAGTTCACCTGTCTCATGGCAGGGGAGGTTGAGGCAGACGAGATCGAAGGTACCTAGGGGGGAGTGGACGGTCAGTTCGGCTCCCGTCACGAATGGGACGTCCGGATATTTCTTCGCGCATTCGAGCATGTCACCATAGCCGTCCATCGTGTGGTGGTCGGTCAGTGCGAAGGCGCGGAGTTTGCGGTCGCGGGCGAATTTGAAATATTCCTCGACGGGGGTGAGGGCGTCATAGCTCCATTGGCTGTGGAGATGCAGTTCAAAAGAGGCATATTGCGGCATGATGTTTTCCTTTTGGAGGGTGGATGTTGAAACAAGAAAACTGGAAAACAATACATTATCGTCATAAATTAACAGTGCAAGCGGTTGTTTGCGTGAAAAAACAGGCGATTTTCCAGAAATCGCCGTTAAGAAATACCATTTTTGAGGTGAAACCATGAAATTTCTGTTCATAACGGATACGCATTACGGAGGACCTGACAACGAGGGCTACCGCCAGCAGGTGCGCTACAACTGCCATGCGGAGGAGCTGCTGGACCGCCTTTCAGATTGGATTCGGCAGGAGGGGGGCATCTCATTCATCCTCCATGGCGGCGACCTTGTCGATAGAGGGACTCGTGAAAACATCCGTCTGGGAGCCAAGCTGTTGGAACGTCTGCCATGTCCCGTTTATCTGACGTTGGGCAACCATGACTTGACCCAAGACGATTCCGTCACTGCTTGGCTTGAGGAGGCTCCGCAATTGTTTCTGGGAGGAAAAATCGATTTTACGATTTTGGAAGATGGTGTGCGGTTTGACGCGCTTTGCGCCAATTGGGGGAGCCGCCCTGCCTTTTGGAATATGAAAGAACCTCAGTTGGCGTGGTTTACAGAAGAACAGACGGCACGGCTCACGGAAGGGCCGCAGGATTTGCCGCGAATCATCGCCAGCCATGCGCAACCATGCGGCCTGCCGTGTGAACAGACGGGATTCGACGGCGATTATCATGCACCACACGAACCGTTCCAGAAATTCGTGCGTGAAACATCCGCTGAATTGAAGCCGTTGGCCTGGCTGGGCGGTCACAATCATTTGACGCTTCACCGCACATTGGAAACGACTCATCTCGTGACGGCTCCTGCGTTCAGCGAGACGCCGTTTGAGGCCAAGTTGTTTGAATACAAGCAACAAGAGGGCAATCTCATCATGAAGACCGTCACCTTCGCTGATAGTCTTTCGTTTAGAACGGCATACGATTTCAATAAGACATTCGTGCAGGGAAGATCCTGCGACCGAATGTTTTAGCGGAATCTTGGAGCATATCCGTACAAATTTAAACGCTTGTTTAATCCAAGCATGGCGTTATATTTATATGAAAGGCGTTTTTGGAAATCGGAAAACGCTAGAAAACCTACAACATAAAAAGGAGAACGACGATGGAACTCAAAGGCAGCAAGACGGAAGCCAATCTGAAGACGGCGTTTGCAGGTGAATCACAGGCTCGCAACAAATACACCTATTTTGCCAGCGCCGCCCGCAAGGAAGGGTTCGAGCAAATTGCAGCAATCTTCGAAATGACCGCCAACAACGAAAAAGAACACGCCAAACTCTGGTTCAAGGAGCTGAATGGAATCGGCAGCACGTTGGAGAATCTTCTTGCCGCCGCCGCCGGTGAACACGAAGAATGGACGGAAATGTATAAGCAGTTTGCGGAAGAAGCTCGTCAGGAAGGCTTTACGGCATTGGCCGCACGTTTTGAAATGGTTGCCGCCATCGAAAAACGCCATGAAGAACGCTATCGCAAGCTGGCGGCGAACATTGAGAAGGGCGAAGTCTGGGTGAAGGTCGGTAAGAACCGTTGGGAATGCCGCAATTGCGGACATATCTACGTCGGTGAGAAGGCTCCTGAAATCTGCCCCGTCTGCAAACATCCACAGGCTTATTTCGAAGTGGAAGCTGAAAACTATTAATAGCCAAAAGCTTAAAGCTTAAAGCTTAAAGCCTAAAGCAAATGCGGCAAATATCTTGATTGTTCGCAAGTGCTTTAGGCTTTTATAAATGCTTCATCATAAGAGTAAGATTTCATGTTGAACGGTTGGGATTTTTGCATATTGGCCGCCTATCTGCTTGCTGTGCTGGTCATTGGGTGGCGGGCGGCTAGAAAATCCGCATTTGAGGAAGAATACTTTTTGGCGGGACGGAGCATGGGGTGGATTCCCGTCGGATTGTCCGTCATGGTGACGACGTTCAGCGCCATCAACTACCTTGCCATACCAGGCGAAATATTCGGTTATGGCTTGTATGTAATGGTTTCGTTTCCTGTTTTCTTTCTGGCGGCATGGCCGATATCGAAGATCTGGATGCCGCGTTTCCATGGCTTGCAGGTCACCAGCGTCTATGAAATATTGGAAAAACGCTATGATGTGCGAGTGCGCAGCCTGGCAAGCGGATTGTTCATCCTTTGGCGGTTGTTCTGGATGGCGACCGCCTTGTATGCGTCAGGCAAAATCCTTGCCGTGTTGACAGGATGGCCGCAGTGGTTGCTGATTTTGTTATGCGGTCTAGTGGCAACGGTTTATACGTTTTCCGGCGGTATGCGGGCGGTTATGTGGACGGATGTCACGCAGTTTTTCGTACTGTTCGGCGGGCTGATTCTGGGAGTCATTCTGGCGTTTCGCCAACATGGTGCGGATGTTTTCACATTGGCTTTAGAAGGTGGTCGCCTGCAACCATTTGTGCCGTTCGATAAAACATTTCTTTCGTTTGATCCACGCATCCGAATGACATTATGGAGCGGGTTGCTCGGCACGTTTGTCGCATTCATGTCTCGCTATGGGGCGGATCAGGTGGTTATGCAGCGGTATTTGACGGCGAAGAGTCTGGCTGCTGCGCGAAAGGGACTGTGGCTGAATGCCGCGGCGTCCGTTGTCACGCTGTCGTTGCTGACGTTGTTCGGATTGGCGATTTATGCAAATGCCTGCCGTCAAGGAGTATTCGTGGCGGAAAGTGGTCTTTCATTGACTGCTGCACAACGTCAAGGCATGGCGTTGAAACAATTGTCATTGCTTGTCAAATCATTTCCAACGGGCGTGGCGGGATTGATTGTGGCAGGGCTGCTGGCGGCGACGATGTCCAGCATCGACTCAGGCATAAACGCCTGTGCGGCGGCTTATGTGACGGATTTCCAGAAACGGTTCGACTGGAGGACGTTGCAGGCGAACTGGCTGTCTCTGGGCATTGGAACTGCGGCGACTGCCGCGGCGTTGCTTCTGATACCTGCGGTCGGCGCGTCGAATAGCGTATTCGCCATCGTCAACAAATTGGTCAATGGGCTTGGCAGCCCATTGCTTTGCATCATGCTGCTTGGGATGTTCAGCAAAAGGACGAACGCCAACGGCGTTTTCATCGGCGGATTGGCCGGACTTGTGGCTAGCCTGTGTATCTCCTTCTGGCTAAAGCCGTTGGCGTTGCAATACTATGCGGTTGTCAATTTGATGGTCTGTTTGGTGGCGTGCTATGTATGTAGTTTAAAGCCAAAAGGTTAAAGTTTTTAGCTATATTTGCGTATATTGCGTTCTCAGCAGGAGTTCCTGCTGCATGCCTGGGGAGAGGCGGACGAAATAGTCCGTGTAGCCGCCGATGCGGACGACAAGGTCCGCATATTCGTCTGGATGAGCGATGGCTTTCTTCAGCGTCTCGTTGTCGGTCACGTTGATTTGTGTCTGGAAGCCGCCGCCGTTGATGAAGGCATCGACGAGGGCGATGAGCTTTTCGCGGGCGTCGTCGGTCGCAAGCAGTTCCTTCGAGTATTTCATATTGAAGGCGGAACCGCCGACGAGAGGGAAATGCTCCCATGAGCAGACGGATTTGACGGCGGCGCTGGGGCCGAATTTTTCGCGGCCTTGCGCGGGGCCTGCGCCGTCGGCGAAGGGGAAGCCCGCGATACGGCCGTCCGGCGTGGAGCCAGTCTGCGAACCAAGCACTTGGTGCATGACCCAACAGAATGTTCCGGGTATGTAAAGTGCGTCGTCAGGCGGCATTCTGTATTTGGAAATCTCATCGCGGATGAAACCTACGATGATGGGAATCAGCGAATCGACTTCTGGATTGTCCTGTCCGTATTTCGGATAGGACTTGAGGAATTTCTGCCGCAGTTCTGGATGCGATTTGAAATCATCTTTCAGGATGTCAAGCAGTTGTGACTGCGTCATGTTCTTTTGTTTGAAAATCTCCTCACGGATGACGATGAGAGAATCGACGAGATTGGCGAGCCCAACGAAGGAGCATTCGATCCAGTTGTATCGCGCACCGCCGTTTTCGATGTCGCGGCCGCGGCTGATGCAGTCGTTCGTGAAAGCGCTCTGCAATGGGCGGCGGCGGTTGGCGATGCGTGTTTCGCGGTCTTTCTTCTGGGCTGCCGCTCCGTTGGCGACATGCGCCGCAAGAATCTTGTGGAAATTTTCCAAGAATGTGTCGAAATCGGCCGCCTCCGTTTCAAGATTTTCCAGAAGCATCTGGGAGAGATTGTAATACGGCGACGCGACCCAGACGTTGGAATACCCGCAGGGCGTGATTTCCACGCAGGTGGAGTTGATGTAGTTGCCGCGGATGTCTTCTGGAACGCCATAGTATTCAAGGCCTTTGCGGATGACACGGTCATTGAAGAACGACGGGTTCGGGTAGCCTTCCGCGATGACATCGACGGCAAGCCGTTTCAGCGAATGCGGCGTCTTTTCATTGGCGCATACGCCGACGGATGGATAAACGAGACGGCAGAGCCTGACGGCGTCAATCGACGCGTATGACAGGTCGTTGACGGTGCCGCCATCGAGCATGACGCCGAAGGCGAGGCCAGACGGCGTGACGTGGTTGAGATACAGATAGATAAGCGCAAATGCTTCGACTGCATCGCGATAGGTGATGCGCTGTTCCATCAGGTCGCGTTCGTAGAAGCGGATGAGGCGGCGGTCCAGTCGGCCCGGATTGATGAGCGACGAATCGTCACCGATTTCGACGCCGACTTCCACGAACCACAGCAACTGGACGGCTTCCCAGAATGTGCGCGGCGTTTTGTGGGGGATGTGTCGGCAGCGCTCTGCCGCCGCTTCATTGCCAGCGTCTTCCGCTGCGCGGTTGATCATGTCCGAAAACGCCTCCAATGCAATGGTGAAGCTATTGTAAGTATCTTTCTGTTCGTCAGTTGCTTTGAGAGAAGCCAGATGGACGTCCAGCAGAAGCCCGTCGATTCCGACTTCGAAAATACGGTCGTAGTAAAGCTCGCAATGGCCGCTTTGACCAGGCGACGGGCGGTTGCGGAGCGGCGATTCGTTTTTCAGCCATTGGAGTGCCTTTTCCTGTTCATCCTGAAGATGTTGTGGAAGGCGAAGCCTGCCGACGAGCGGTTCGTCCTCTTCCGTCTCAAAACACATTCCGTCCAGCCGTCCGGCGGCGTTGTAGGCCCATTGTATGGAGAGCGGGGCATCCGGCGGACACTGCCTGAGGCGGTTGCAGAGAGCGACAGGATCGAATGGATGGAATGGAAGCCCTTGATTCTGATGTGCTTGGACTTTATTTCTGATGCGTTCGAAATCTGTCATAGTAGCGTTGCGTTGAGTGGAAATAGTTGAATGATACATAGTTAAGTGAATGCGATTCAATAAAAAGCATAACCTAATCTACCTCTGTTCCAACTCTTCACGTGGAATTTTTGCATCTTGGGGAAGATTCGGAACAATGCTTTGAAAATAGGCAATTGCGATTTCGGGGTGTTCTTTGCGAAGCACTTTTTCAGAAAGACTGTTCAGATAGTCTCTAACCATCTGGTTAAGACTTGTTCCATGTCTTTGGGCGTATTTTCTCGCATTTGCTACAATATCATCAGATATCGAAAAGGTTATGTTCATGTTTAAAAACTCCGAATATATTCATAAACACTATATACATGCTTATTTGTTTGTCAAGAAGAGCAGGAGCATAATATGACAAGGTCTGTAGGCAATGTGAGAATAATGTATGAGTTTCATAGTTGGAAATATGCTTGCTGTGCTTGCAGAATTACCATTTACCAATTATAATATGACAGGAATCTTTGTCATACCAACCATAGAAAAAGGAAAAAACATGTTGAAGAAAATCAGTGTTCTTGTTTTGATTTTGTTTGCCGTTGCGTTGTTTGCGGCGGACGACACCTACCAGATTGTGATGCTGGGCGACCTGCACTACGACAACGTTGACTGCCGCGAGCCTGAAATGATGAAGAATCTGAAGGATTATCAGAAATACGAATTGGACCGCAACTTGCGGAGTTGGAGGGAAGACGGCGAGTCGCTGAAAATGCTGGAAGCGGCGGGCAAGATGGCGGAACAATTGAACGCACCGTTCGTGATTCAGAACGGTGATTTTGTACAAGGCGACGCAGGCTCCGAAGAAATGGCCACGAAGATGATTCTGTCGTGCATGGATACATGCAAGAAATACATCCATGTACCGTTCATCGCGACGAAGGGCAACCATGACCCGCGCGGCAAAGGCGCGAACGCCGCCGTGAACAAGACGTTGCCGGCATTCTGGTCGAAAGAACTGAACATCAATCCGCCGCTGACGCGCACGACATTCGCTCACCGTCAAGGTCCGGATGTGTTCATCTTCCTGGACGACATATCGTTAGGCTCTCAAAAGAAGGAGAAGGTAAATGACAAGGAGATCGTGACCTTCCCGAACCTGGAGTATTTTGAATCACTGCTGAAGGCGAATGCGGATGCACGCTACACGTTCATTGTCTGTCACTTGCCAATTATCCCGACATCTGCGGAACGCTGGATTCCCTTTGGCGGCCAGAAAACGGACGCCCAGAGAAAATACCTTTTGAATCTGCTCTGCGAACACAACGCCATCATCCTATGCGGCCATATCCATGCCAACTCATTCATCGAATTTGAAAATGAAAAGGGCAAGGTTGCGCAAATCACGTGCATCAGCCTCTTTCCAAGCCCGAATGCTGCGAAAATGGGGCGTCCGAATGAAGGATGCGTGGAGAAATACATGGTTCGCAAGAGCGTGAAGGATGAAATGGCGAAGAATCCTGCCGCGTGGACAGATTTCCTCGGTCCGTATATGTCTGGATTGAAACGCTATATAACACTCGGCGGCGCAGGATATTGCATCGTACGAATCTCGCCTGACGGCGTCGTGAACGAATACCGCAGCATTCTGGATCCGGAATACTGCACGAGCATCAAAATGAGATAATTAACAATTAACAATTAACAATTAACAATTAACAATTAACAATTAACAATTAACAATTAACAATTCATATTTTTTTTGTGGCATGAGCAGATATTTCAAATTATTGTCATTGTCGGTAGTTTTCATTTTCAGCATGGCTTCCGCAAAAGAAGTCGTTTACCGCTGCGATTTTACAAAAGGGACAGAGGGATGGCAGGCGTGGTGCGAATATCCTGAAAACCACATCTCTACGGGAACGGCGGTGGTCGATGGTCATAACGTGTTGGAATTGAAAGGGAAGGGCGGCTGGCTGACACCTGTCATCTTCAAGTTGCCGAAGCCGATCAAATGCACGGAGAAGACGATGCTGCATTTCAAGATCTGGGCGGACCAGCCGATCGAATGCGACATCAATATCGGCAACATGGAGGAGCAGGCCCAATACGCCCATACCTTCGATCTGAAGGCCAATCAATGGACGGAAGTCCAGCGGTATTTTGCCAAATCCTACTATAAATTCCAGGGGAAGCCTGACATTCCGAACGACGGTTTCCTCGGCGACCATATCGAAATGCTGCAAGTCGCAACGCAGGGGACGCATGTGATGATGGGCGAGATTGAAATCTTCGAGGCGGACGGCACGGAAAAGGAGATGCCGCCGGAGCCAGCGCATATTATCCAGCGGCGTCATCAGAAGGATATTGCGATTGAAGCCGTCAATGACCATCTGAAAGCCTGCCCGCTGGCGAAATATCCGCAATTGCAGCGGAACGGCGTGTTCCAGTTCGGAGTCGTCTCCAGGCTGGATGCCAACTGCAGCAATTACAAGTGGTTGGGCGAAGATTTGGAGACGTGTCTGCGGCGTGATCTGGTGGATATGCGCCGCCATTATCTTAATACGTATTATGATTTCTGCACGAACATTGACAAGATTGAAAACCGTTTGAAACGCACGGAAGAGATTGGCATCTGGCTAGTTGAGACAGAATTTTGTCAGACGAATTTTCCCACGGCGAGTGCGGAGACGATCGCAAAATTTGAAATGGCGAAGAAATCGCCGTGCATTTTGGGATGGTATGGGCAGGACGAACCGATCTTCGAGCATCTCGCGCGTTATCTGGCAAACAAGCGGTGGGTGAATGAACATGATCCTAACCATCCTTATACCAGTGCGATGCACCTGGATGAAATCCGTGGCACGGCCGGCAAGGCGATGGAAGTCATGATTCCGGACATCTACTCCCTGCGGCCGAGCATGCCGTTGAACGATCCAATTCCGATGCTAGCTCATGAAACGTTCTGCCAACAGGTTATGACGCAGAGCGGCGGCAAGCGCGTGTGGTTTATGACGCAGACGTTCAGCAACCGCCATCCGAACAAACAGCGCACGTTGCATCTCAGTTCGCGTTATCCGACGGCGGATGAAATCCGCCTGGACATGTACGCAACGTTGGCAGGCGGCGCAAACGGCATCGCATTCTTCATCTACAACGATTTGGTGAGCTTTCTCGGCGGCATTCGTCCTGAAAAGTTCGATTTCACGCTCGTTGATCCATGGGGCAACGGCAATGCGACGTACGATGAAATCGCCGCTTTCGGCAAGCTTATCGTGCCAATCATGCCGTCGATTATGGATGCAGGCCGCTCCCATGATTTTGATGCGAACATCAAGGTGGACCGCGACAAGTTCCTCGTAACGGAGGCGAAAAACGATTTCGGCCATTATCTTTTCATCGTGAACAGGAGCTTGAAGGAGACACGCAACGCCAGCGTTACATTCGATATTCCAACTGGTTGCAAAGTCTATAGCCTGACGAAGCAGGCAGAGGCGAATTTATCCGCCATCGAACTCGGCCCAGGATACGGTGAAATTTTGGCCGTTGTAACGCCCGAGACGTTCGCGATGTACTGCCGTGAAATCAACGAACGTGCCGCCAAGCAGGAAGCGGATTTGAAAGAACTGCGGATGAAGGAGTTGCGTCAGGCAGGATTTGCAGACGGAAACGCCTCCGCCGCTTGGCTGGAGGCCGAAAATGGCTTGAACGGCGTGAAAGCGACGTTTGGCGAGATGTATAAGGTTCTTGCGCAACCCAACAACATCTATCGCATTGATACGGCTCCAGAATACGAAGATTTGAACGGCAGAGTCCAAACGCTCAGCAAAGCATATTTCACGCTGCGCAAGTCACATGCGAATGGCGCCGTCATCACGGATGATGTCATGGAGCAGCTGAAGGCGGATATTCGTGCATTGCAAAAACAGTATGAAGAAAGATTGAAAAAATAAAAGTTGCGCAGGAGTGCGCCTCTCCCGTTGCATCGAAAAATGAAGAGAAATTAAAATGAATGAAATCAAAGATTCAAAGAAATGTCTGCAATGGTGGCTGGATCGCATCAAGGCGAAGCGTCCTTTGCTGGAATGCCTGACGAATGTGGTGACGATCAACGATGTCGCGAACGTGATATTGGCGTGTGGCGCATCTCCTGTCATGGCGGATGCGGCGGATGAAGTGCCTGATTTCGTGAATATTGCGTCAGGTGTCATCATCAATGTCGGGTCGATGATCAACCGTGGTTCGTATGAGATTGCCATGCGTTATGCGCAGGAGTATGGGAAGCCTGTCGTGTTCGATCCCGTGGGCGTCGGGGCGGCTAAGCCGCGTACGACGTTGACGATGGCGTTGTTGAGGCGTTATCCATGCGCGGTCATCCGAGGCAATGCGTCGGAGATACGGACGTTGGCGGAAGGCGCGGGCATGACGAAAGGCGTTGATGCGGCGGCGGATGATGCCGTGACGGATGAAACGATTCCTGCGCGGCTGGCGGTCGTAAAAGCCGTTGCGAATCGGTGGCACTGTACGGTGGCGATGTCAGGGGCGATTGATTTAATTTCCGATGGGAAAAATAGTTATGCGTGCCGCAATGGCGTGTCGTGGATGAGCAACGTGACTGGCACGGGCTGTTCGCTGACGGGGCTGACGGCGGCGTTTGCCGCCGTTGCAGAAAAGGCCGAAATGGCGGAGGCCGCAGCCTACGCGACGGCCATGATGGGAATGGCTGGCGAAATCGCGTATGATAAAGCCAAGTCATTGGGATTAGGTTCGTTCCGTGTATATTTGATCGATGCGCTTTCCATGATTTTGCAGCATGATGTCCAGCCGCGGCTTGAAATATTGTAAAAGGTATGGTCATGAATGATTTGAGCAAAAAACTTGCCGTCTATGCGGTGACAGACAGAAGCTGGCTGAACGGGCGTCAGTTGGTCGATGACATCCGTAAAGTTTTAGACGGCGGCGTGACAATTTTGCAGTTGCGCGAAAAGGAGCTGCCGTACGAAGAATTTCTCGCGGAAGCACGTGAAATCAAGGCGTTATGCGATTCATACGGCGTTCCGCTCATCATCAATGACGAAGTCGGAATCGCAAAGGAACTAGGCGTCGGCGCGCATGTGGGGCAGCATGACGAATCGCTGGCCGAAGCCCGTGCGGAACTTGGGCCGAGTGCGATCATCGGCGTTTCCTGCGAAAATGTCGCGCAGGCGATAGCGGCTAAGAAGGGCGGGGCGGACTATCTTGGCGTCGGAGCGGTGTTTCCGACTTCGACGAAGACGGACGCCGCATTTGTTGACAGCCGTGAACTGGCGGCCATTTGCGCGGCGGTGTCGATTCCCGTCGTAGCGATTGGCGGCATTTCGCTGGAAAATATCATGACGCTTGGCGGTTCGGGAATCGTCGGAGTAGCGGTTGTTTCAGCGTTGTTCGCCTCTG
Source organism: Victivallales bacterium (assembly GCA_017964325.1). The sequence continues at coordinate 12,861 of JAGCSE010000009.1, forward strand.
ACGATCCGTTTGCCGCGACGGAGCGTTTGGCGAAAGAAGTCGATAAGATGCTGGAAATGCCAGTTTTGAAACAGAAAGGCGCGATCATTGATTTGGACGGGACGTTGATTGACAGCATTCCCTATTGGGACAGACTGGGTTACGACTATCTGGAATCAAAAGGAGTCACGCCGCATGCGGATTTGAAAGCGCAGCTTGATTCGATGGAAATCCCGTCGGGAGCGGCATATATCAAAGCGACGTATGGTTTGAAGGAGGATGTTCCGACGATTTGCCGCGAACTGATCGCTGGCATTGAAAGCGTCTATCGCGAAAAAGCGCCGCTTTTGCCAGGAGCAAAGGAATTGCTAGAGAATCTTCGCAAAGAAGGTGTTCGCATGACGCTGTTTACGGCGACGGCTAAGCCGCTCGCAATTGCCGCGTTGCAGCGGACTGGCATCTATGATTTTTTCGACAGTGTGATTTCGACGATGGAGCTTGGCATCGAAAAGTCTTCTGCGGAAGCATATTATCGCGTCTTGGGGCGATTGGGAACGGCGTTGTCCGAAACGACCGTCTATGACGATGCGGAATATGCTCTCGAAGGCGCTAGAAAGGCCGGTTTTAAAGTTGTTAAGTGTCAATAAATAATAATATGTGATGTTAGAAGACTACGGAAAGACACCACAGATTACACAGATTATACAGATTGCCTCGTAGCCATCGGCCTTTGTGCTAAAATGTCTGCATTGCCTTAAGCTTTCAGCTTTAAGCTCTTAGCTCCGAGAATCGGGATGGCCTCCGGTGGCTCGGCGTTTTGAATGTGCTCCGCGCAAAGGAAAGAAAAATCTTTTA
>JAGCSE010000091.1 GCA_017964325.1 Victivallales bacterium
AAGCATAAAGCATTAAGCATAAAGCATAAAGCATTAAGCATAAAGCATTAAGCATAAAGCATAAAGCATTAAGCATAAAGCATAAAGCATTAAGCATTAAGCATTAAGCATTAAGCATTAAGCATTAAGCATTAAGCATTAATTCCTGCATTTTTTGAACAAAATGCGGGAAGGCGATTTCTGGTTCGTCGATTTCAGGATGCCATTTCTTCTCCCATTCGAAGGAGAAATAACCATCATAACCATCTGAAATGACTTGTTTTAGAATGGCTTTTATTGGAATCTCACCATCGCCGACTTTCACCAATGTCCAGTCTTTCGCGCCATCAGCCTTCTTGCGCAAATAGTCTTTTACGTGTATATGTTTCAGCAGTGGCTTGATCATCGCATAAAATTCCATGTAATTGTCGCCGTATGTCTTGTCGCTGTGCTCGATGTCCCATAGGATGCCCGCTCCTGGCGTCTTTTTGAACGCTTCGACAATCGGCCCAAGCGTATCCGCTGTATTGAAATCGCCGTGGACTTCCAGATTGACATCGACTCCATGCTGATGGCCGTATGCGGCTACTTCGCAGATGCCGTCTGCGACACGCTTTACAGTCTCCGCCTTCTTCGTTGGATCCGGAATGTTGTTGCCGAAGACGCGCATGGCGGGAATTTCCATCCGTTCCAGAATATCGATGGTCTTCTTCGCCTTCTCGATGACCTGTGCGACTTTGTTTGCATCATGGAAACTGAAGGAGGAACCGAAACCGATAATCTTCAGGCCGTACTGCTTGAGCAATGCTTTCGTTTCAGCCTGTTTGTCTGGCGCAAACCACGTGATTTCATCCGCTTCCATCTTGCCGTCGATACCGCGGACTTCGATGCCCTCTACGCCGTAGGCGTGGAAATTCTCCAAGACTTGCCGGAACGTCCAGTTCGGGCAACCCAATGTCGAAATCGCAAGTTTCATGTTTGCTCCTTTATTGTTGTATTTCAATGAGTTGGTTCTTCTAAAAGCCACTCTGCGGCAAAGATTCCGATTGCGCCATCGGTGGTCGGCGGCGTGTACAGGCCTGCGTTCATTTTGCTGAACCGTTCACGGCCGAAAATGGCGGAAACAGGTGCGTCCAAGATGACGGACAACTTCATATTTTTGCCGCACTTTTCTTTTGGCACAGGCCAGATGAACGGTGCCCACGCCTTCGCGCCAAGTTTTTTTGAGCTGATGAACGATGGCAATGCCTTGATACCGAGGAATGTATCATCCAGTTGGACATCCACACACAAGTCATTCGTATCCAGGCGAATGAATGTGGCTTTCTCGGGAACGCAAACGTTTTTTTCAAGGATGAGCTTCCCCGCGTAGTTACGGAGCCCCTTCACCGTCAAATCACCATTTGGCACATATTCAGGCAGTGCGCGAATCGTCATCTTGCCATTCGCGGAATCCGTCGCCTCCACTGCGAAATTGCCCGCCAGGAAAACGCCTGGGAGATATGGATATTCCTCCGCATCTCCCTGCAGCTGAATGACATGTTCGCCTTCGGTCAGCCTCATGGACATCGTCTGAAGATACAGTTCATTCAATCCTTGCGGCAACGCCTTGGGAACTTTTGAAACGACGATCTCCTCGCTGTCCAACGTAGCGGAGGCTTCTTCTCCATAACGGCGCAACATGAAGACGACATCCCCGACATCCTCCTTTACCGTCAGAAGAAGAGTCCGCATATCATCGAATTCCGGACAGAGAATATTCGGGCGATCCAACGTAAGCTGCCACTTTTCGCAACTGATGCCGATGGATTTCGGAAATGCCGAGACAATGGCCCCAGGCGTGAAGCCATCCGGCCCGATGATGACGCAACCACCTGCCCACAAGGCGAATATCGTTTTGAAGCCATTGAAATCCAACGCTAATACTCTCGGCTCGTTCTTCCGATCACGCAAATCAAGTATCACGGCGTTGCCGTCTGCATAACATCTTGTCAGTACGTCACGGACACGTTTTCCCTCCACGTCTGTGACAGTCGCTATTCGCGGAATGTTGCCTTCGGTCCAATCAATGAACGCATCAATGTTTTTAAAATGCTTGCCGGATTTCTCTTCCACAATGCCGTCCTGTTCAATCCGCAGCACGGCAGGCGCGTCTGCTGAAGCTTTGTCGTTGCGATGGATGAATTTCCATGGACGTTGCGCCGCAACCAATTTTTTCAGCATTTCATTTTGGTCCGGTTCATATTCCGCATAGCGTATCTCTATTTCTGGCAGGACCTTCCTGCCCGCAAATGATGCCGCTTTCGCCGCGTCTTCGCCGAGCTCCGCATAATGGTCGAACCATGTCTGCGCAGGCGTCGTCGGATTGTACCATCCTTTCTTGTAGATGTTCCCCTGCGCCTGAAATTGCGCAACAGCCATCAGATAATGATCGATGCCAAACATCGCAACCAGCCAGATCATCTGGTGGTATTTCATGGCCGGCATATCGGCGGGCCCCAACGCGAACAACTCCGCAAGACCGCCGTTACCGCGTTTTTCGATGCCGTAACGCGCCGTTCCAAGTGTCTGCCATTCAATCTTATCCAATGTCGTAGAGGTATTGATTTCGTCCATGCCGGGCATGGAGAAACCGGCAATCTGCTGGAGCGGATCGCCGTTGAACCGCAACGCATGGATGTTGTGTTCCGCCATCAAATGGCCCGTCAGCAGGATGTTGTGCGCATCGCACCAGTTGCGGATTTTATCGAAGAACGTTTCGCGGAAGCGTTTTGCCACGACTTCATGGTAGCTTTTGATGAAATCCAAATTGGCCGTGCCTTCCAGCTGACGCTTCATGTCATTCTTCAACTCACGTCCTGTCAAACGCTTGTAGTTGTCTTCCATCTCCGGATACCAAGCAATCTGGATTTTCTGCGAAGCGTTTGGCGCCAAGAGCGTAGTCGGATAGGCAAACGACGGTTCATCGGTGAAAATGCCTTTGATGAGCTTGCCGAATTGGTCGCCGAAACGACGGTAGTACTCTTCATGCGTCGTCTGGATGAAAAAATCCACCGCATCTGGATTCAGCAGATTCGGATATTTGCTGTCAAGGCCAAACTCGAACCGCACAGCTCCATCTGCAAGTTTTTCCGCTGTAAGAAAATGCGAACTATATTCAGGCTTTTCCGCCATGACGCGGCCACCGCACTGACCGCTTGGCCAATTGAATTCGTCATACAGCCAGACCGCTTCAAAATCCAACTTTTCAGCGGTTTTCAGAATCCATCCGACCGTCGTGAACCATTCTTCGGACAAATACGGGACCTCGCATCCCGCACGCGGATACACGAGAAACTGCGTGATGCCGACGCGGCGAAACTCGCCCATGAACCATTTGATGAAATCTTTCGTCGGTCGCCCGGTGACGGCGCTCATTGGAATCAACGGATTTTTCATGATTTTTCTTCTACCTGTACTGTGTCTTCTGGTTCAAATCCTTTTCAATAATATATTATATGGTCTGCAAAAAACCACACTATGATTTATCCATTCATCGACCAGTCATCATGTCATTTTTCATCGCAATACTCAGCGGCCTTTTGGGAGGCTTCGGCGGCATCGGCTACAAAATCTCCGGTTCGGGCAAAGTCAACGCGTTGCAAAGCGCATCCGTTCTCGCATTTTTCGGCGTGATCTTCTTCGGAATCCGCGCGGCCATGTTTGGCGAATGGCAGTCGCTGACATGGCAGATGGTCGTGTTGACCATCGTGACCGGCATCGCACAATATCTCGGGCAGATCATGCTGAAAGTCACGTTGGACATGGGGCCGTTGTCGCTGGTTTGGTGCGCCGCCGCGTTGCAGTTCATGCCCGCCATCATTTTCTCCTATTTTGCGTACAATGAACCATTTACAGTCTTCTATCTTCTTGCGTTGGCGGCGCTTTTCGCAGCGATTGTCTCTGCGTCTTTCGGACAGGAGAAGCCGGCGGACGACAAATTGCGCACGCCCGCGTGGCTGTTCGGCCTCGCTCTATTGGCCATGCTGACGCTGTTCAGCAGCTGCGCAATCGCCATGAAATTCGGCTGGTACTACCATGTGCCCGGTTCATCTGAAAGTCTCATGCAGAACAACGGAAACGTCTTTTTCTGCCTCCTCTACGCCGCGATTTTCACATTCTGCACGGCGGATGTCATCATACGCAAGACCTTGCATTTCAGTGTCAAAGGATGGATAGGCAATCTCATGCTCGCCTTCGGCACCATCCTGCAGTTCACGTTGCAGAAATCTGTCCTCCACCTGCCGGCCGCCCTGCTCTTCGCCCTCTCCTGCTCCGCTTCCATTCTGTTCACGTGCATCATTTCCACGACGTTTTTCCATGAAAAACGCACCCGCAGCTGGTATCTGACGCTTCTCTTCGCCCTTCTGGCCATTTCCTTCATGGCTCTCTCCCCATCACAGCCCCAAAAGAATGCGCCTGATATCAATGAAGACAGCAAGACATTGATTGAAAAGGAGATGTAAATCCATGAAAACGACACGACTGCTTTTCTGCGCCGCATTCTGCCTCCTGCCTGTCATCGTCCATGCACAGGATGCGATAACATGGACTATTGCCTGCGTCAACTGCGGTCAATTCCATTACGGCGACAAAAAGACCGCCCCAGAAGACTACCGCCGCCGATGGCAGAAGATGTTCGCAGATGTTGATGCGGATGTCTTTTTCATGGAAGATAATCCGTCCGATTTCCCGCTCAACACGATCCGCTTCCCGAAATTCGACATCCGCGCGGACGCCAAAACGACTCCTGTCTCCGCAACGATTGTCAAATTGACGAATGAAATCGACGGTCATAAGTCACCGCGCTATCGTGCGTTCCGACTTGTCTTCGACATCAATGGCAAATCCGTCGCGTTCTACGGCATGCATCTTGTAGCGGAAGGCCATATCAAAGTGAAAAAGGCTGAAGGCGAGCAATGGTCGCTTTCGCAACAGCTCCGCCAAATCCAATTCAAAGAACTGATTGATGACGCGAAACAATTTGACGGCGCCGTCTTCACGGGTGATTTCAACGCCCAGATTCCGGAGGAATACGACATTTTCAAGCAAAACGGCTTTGTACTCACGAACTGCTCCGAAACATACGGCTCCACCGCCACGCTCCGCGACATTCCGGCAGACAACATCATCGTCTCCCCATGGATCAAGATACTGGAATTCAAGGTGTTGAAGAACTACAGCCTGGACACGGACCACTCCCCGCTGGTGGCCAGATTGCAATTCTGAAATTGTGATAAACTTTATTTATCTTCAAGCATTAATGTGCTTTTTCTTTACGGATTTCTTACGCGTGTGTAAGAAATCGGCACATTGGTTACACGTTGTGTAACGAATGTGCTTATTTCTCACTAGTGCAAAGCATTACAAAACCGCCAAGCCGCCGGAGCCGTTGTCTCTTCAGCATTCGGATTCCATTATAAACAAATAAAAAATCTTCATGAGATTGTCGGCCCGGTGGCGAGGCATATTCGTACTACTATCATTCATTTTCTTGTTTTTTCGAAAAGATTTTCTCTAAAGCCTAGAGCTTCCGCATGAGATTTTTTGCCCCTCGCGAAGCGACGACAACCGCCGAGCCGCCGGAGCCGTTTGAATCATTCGTAATCAACGTTTTGTTTCATCATTAAATCCTTCGGATATTGTCGGCCCGGCGGCGAGGCATTTTTGTTTATTCCGTGTGTTCTGTGGACTCTAAGATGTTGATTTTTCGTGCCTTTCGTGCCTTTCGTGGTTCTCATTCAATGGTTTGGTAGCGGCTTGACCGCTCCAAGTTCATTCGCGTATATTAGTGGTTCACAATTCCGGCGCGTATCGTAGAGACAGGCTCTTGACGGCGGGTTCGCCGTCGCATGCTGTAATGACGAGTTTCACGTCCGAAGCAGTGATTTGTGAGAAGCGCGCGATGCGGCGGAATCCCGCCAGCTTGCCTTCTGCAACTACTTGTCCGTCAATGATGAATTTCCATCCCTTGATGCGCATCCCTTTCGTGATGTCTTCGCAGAAATCCAAGGCATTGAAGGACTTGGCTCCTTTCAGCGCATAGACGTATTCCGTGCCTTCTGCTGTCTTCTTCGTCTCGCAGGAAGCTCCTTCCGCGAAATCAACCGCGTTATAGGCGCGGATGTAGTCGCCGAATTCCTTCAAACGGATGACATCGCCTTCGTCCAAGAGTCCATCGCTGTTGGGCGCCAACCCTAAATCCAGAATGCCACCGCGACCGACAGATTCAAAGTATCGTGTCGTCAATTCCTCCAAACTCTTGGCCTGTTGGTCTTTATGCCAAAACCACCCCTTGCGCAACGGCGTATCGCATTCAGGAGGACGGAAATAACCGCCGCGAACAAATGGATAATCGTCTGGAACAAAGCCAGTTTCGTTGCCCGGCCAGTTCATCGAACGGTTCGAATCGGGGCCGAACACCACCGACTGCGGATTCTTCTCAAACAACGCTTTCAGCAGACGGTCGAACTCATAGTATTCATGGGCAGGCTTGGGCAGCGTCCGTTTGCCTGGGTCGCCGCCATACCATCCGTCGCCGCCGTTTGCACCGTCCAACCATATTTCGGTAATCGGGCCGTAATTGTCCATCAAATCCGCCCATTGGCTGTGGAAATACTCCACGTATGCAGGACGGGCGTATTCCGCCTGATGGCGGTCCCATGGCGAGAGATAGGCGGCGAACTCCAGCCCAGCCTCCAACGCCGCCTCACGAA
>JAGCSE010000092.1 GCA_017964325.1 Victivallales bacterium
CCGTCCTCTGGCAGCCGACAGCCGCTGAAATGCTTGACCGCAAACAACTTCGCGTTCTTTATCAAGATTTTCTCGACAATGTCTCCGGGCTGTCCCGCATCCATCTGAACATCGACAACGGCACGCTCATGGCCTTCGACGTCCCGCTCCACAACGGCCGTGCCTTCACGCTCGTCAATTTTTCGGATGTTGAGCAGTCCGCAATCGTTCCCGCCCACAACGGTTATCCCAAATTGGATTTCTCCGTCGCACCGCTCCGCACGGTGTTCCTCCAATGGGACGCACAAGGCAACCTTGTGGCGGCCAATGCGTTCCGTCATCTTGAAATCAACGGCGAAGCCGTCTTCTCCAAGCTCAACGACACTGCCATCATCTCGTTGGACGGCAAGGACATCCGTCAATCGTCGCAATTGGCCCTACTGCCATTCCGAAATGGTGTTGACATCGAAATCAAGCGTTTTGACGGCGCACCAACGCTTGACACCACCGTGCTAGGTCAATTCCAAGATGCCAAGTGGCAGACGCTTGCAACTCTCCCATCACCAAACGATGCAACAGCCAACGCCAATGCGCCGTATGACATCCGCCTTCTGACAACCGGCAGCGAAATCGCAGCAGCCCAGGCCACGCTCACGAAACGCCTCCTTTTCAAATAACCTAAGAAATTATCAATCAGCATCATGAACCATATTCTGCCTATCATCATGTTATTATCCATCCCACTATCCGCCGAGCTCCTGAAAAACACCAGCTTCGAAGATGTCAATGGTAATGCATTCACTTTCTGGACAAAAAACAATTTCCGAACGGGCGGCAAGCTCGACATCGGCCTGTATGGCGGCCATACAGGCGACAATTTCGCCATTTGCCACAGCGATTCCGACAGTGAGCGCGAAGCCTGGACACAGCGTCAACCATTTCCTCCGAACACAGCCGCCGTTCTTGTCTCCGCATGGTATCGCTCCTCGCCTGAAGTGAAGGCAGCGCAAAACACAGGCCCATGCCTCCGCGTCCATTGGTTCGACGCCAACCGCAAGGAAATCCTCCTCGAACAGAAATTCTTCCCCGTTGCCAAAGACTGGACACAAGTCAAAGACCTCCTGTTTATCGCCCCGACAGATGCCGTGCAAGTGGAACTCCAACTCCATCATTGGCTTACGCCTGGCGAGACACATTGGGACGACGCTTCCGTGAAGGCCGTCAGCAAAGACGACCTCCTCCAAAACAGGGAACAGATTGCACAAATACTGGGGCTAGACCGTCCGCCCGTATTCGGCCAAAACCTCCCTTATTCTCCTGAACAGGACGAAACCGTCGCCACCAACCCGCCGCCCTTCCGCTGGCTGCCCGTCGCCCGCGCCCTCAACTACACGATTCAAATCTGCAATAATCAAGATTTTACAGGTCCTTCACTACATGAAATAACCAACTATCCATGGCTTGTCTATATTCCCTCCTTCCCCCTCGCAAACGGTCAATGGCATTGGCGATACGGTGCCAATGTCGCCCAAATCGGCGTTATTTGGAGCAAGACGCGCACGTTCACCGTCAATCAGAATGCCCACATCTGGCCATATCCGCCACAAGACAAATTCACCGTCTCGCTCGCCCGTCCACGACTCTTCGTCAAGCCGAACGGCTTGAATCTCATCCGCAAACGCGCCCGTTCAGGAGACTTGAAACAAATGGCGGAAAATCTGCTAAAGCAAGTCAAATCCTTTGCAGGGGAGGAACTTGTAAAAGAGCCTGACTGGCTGCCGAAAGGCGGGCAGGCACGCAGCCAAGCCTACACGACCATTTTCAGGACGACACGCCCTCCCATGGACAAGATGCAGACCGCCGCCCTCGCCTATCTTCTCACGGGCGACGATACCGCAGGCGCCGAAGCCAAACGCCGCGTCCTCCATTTCTTCTCATGGGATCCCAACGGCCCGACCAACACATTCCACAACGATGAACCCGCCATGTGGATCATGATGCGCGGATGCCGTTCATACGACTGGACTTACGAACTTTATTCCATCGCAGAGCACAAGGCGGTCCAATCCGCCATGGCCGAACGCGCCCGCGCCATCTACAACCTCCTGCGCCGCAAGCCTTACGACAACAATCCATACGAATCCCATCTCGGCCGCCAAATCGGCTTCCTCGGCGAGGCCGCCATCGAACTGTACAACGAAGTGCCAGAGGCGAAAGACTGGCTCCAATACATCGTCAGCATCTACTGGGGCGTCTATCCCGCATGGGGCCGCGAAGACGGCGGATGGAACGAAGGCCCCAGCTACTGGGCCGCCTACATGGATTTCGCCCTCCATTTCGTCGTCGCCCTCCGAGAAGCGACCGGAATCGATCTTTCGGAAAAGCCGTTCTTCCGCAACACCCCCTACTACAGCTTCTACCAATGTCCGCCTGACTCTACCATCTCGCCCTTCGGCGACGGTACACAGACGAACCGTTGCACACAGCCAGCATTGATGTATTATTTCAGTTCGCTGCTGCACGATCCGTGCCTCCGTTGGTATGCAGAATATTTCAACTATCGTCCAAACGGCATCTTAGGTGTCGCGTTGACGGATTCGTCCATCAAGTCGCAACCGCCGGATTCGCTTCCGGCGGCGCGCTGCTTCCCGTATGTTGGTCTCGTCTTGTCCCACACGGATTTAACGAACCATGAAAACGACATTGCGCTGTCGTTCCGCTCCTCCCCCTACGGTGCCGTCTCCCACGGCCATAACGACCAGAACTGCTTCACGTTGGAGGCTTTCGGCGAACCGCTCGCCATTCCGACCGGCCATTACAACTACTATGGCTCCCCACATCATGACCAATGGATGCGAGCGACAAAAGCCAAATGCGGCATCACATTCGACGGCGGTCTCGGCCAACAGCGCGGCTGGCACGCCAAGGGAAAAATCACACGCTTCTTCCATGATGACCAATTCGACAGCTTCGCCGGCGACGCGACAGCCGCCTACGGCGGCGCATTGGACACAGCCTTGCGGGAAATCGTCCATGTCAAGCCTGGCCTAATCGTCATCCGCGACATGCTTAAGACACGCCAGCCCAAGGTCTTCGAGTTCAATCTCCACGCCTTCAATGAAATGGTCATCAATAATCAAACCGTTCTCACGAAACGCCCCAAAGCCACGCTGCGTACGGATTTTCTGCTTCCAAAAAACCTGCGCATCACTCAGACCGACCAGTTTGATCCGCCGCCCACCTGGCCAAAAGACAAGTCTTTCGCCAACTCATGGCATTTGCGTGCATCGTCAAAGCCTTCGTATGACGTGACTTTCCTAACCGTCCTCCAGCCATACCAAAATACCGACGACACGCCTCGTCCAGAAATCACACTGTTGGAATCACCTACAGCCCATGGTATCAAAGCAACCTATCATGACGGTTCGCAGGCAATCGTCGCCTTCGCCCTGCCTAACTCCAACGGCGATGCGACAATAGACGCCTTCTCATTCAACGGCTCCGTCTATGCGGTTCGAATCAACCCACAAGGGAAAATCATCTCCAACTACGCAGAATAATCCATTCAATTAAACGTAAAGCCATAGAGTTTTTCCGCACCACTGCATTAAAAAACGACATTTATATAAAAAATCATGATTCTTGCACTTGCCATTTTGCTCACGTCATACAAATTATAGAATAGGTGTTTTGATTGCATTGAAAACCAACCTCAATCAGGAACATATTCATGAAACTGACTCCATGCCTTGAACTTTTCTTCACGGAACTTCCATTCGCGGATCGCATCGCCGCCGTCGCGGACTGCGGTTACAATGCCGGCGAATTCTGGGGCCCTGGCAACAAGGATATCGACGCCATCGCCAAAGCCGCCGAAAAGCACAATGTCACCATCACCAGCTTCACAAGCTGCATCGGAAATCTCACGGATCCATCCAAGCATGACGAAATCGTTGCGAATTTCCCGAAAGACATTGAAATCGCCAAACGCCTCAACTGCAAGAACGTCATCGCCCTTTCAGGCAATTTCATCCCGCGCGTCACCCGCTGCCAGCTCTCCAAAAATGTCATCGAAGGACTGAAGCGTGTCGCCCCAATCGCCGAAAAAGCGGGCATCACGATTGTTCTCGAACTGCTGAATTCCGCTGTCAACCATCCTAACTACTACGTTGACAATTCGGAAGATATGGCCGCCATCCTGTGGGCCGTGGATTCGCCTAACGTCAAAGGACTCTACGACATCTACCACGCGGGCATCATGGAAGGCAACGTCACGGAGAAGATTCTCACGAATCTCGACATCATCGGCCATTTCCATGCGGCGGGCATCCCTGGCCGTCATGAAATGAAGAATGGCGAACAGAACTATCCGTTCCTCTGCCGCAAGATCGACGAAGCAGGCTTCAAAGGCTATCTCGGCCTCGAATACAGTCCGCTGAAGCCTTCCCGCGAATCGCTCATCGAAACGCGCGAATGGCTCGCCTATTGAAAATCAAATTTTCCGTTTATTTATAAATAAGGCTTCAAGCGTCAGCTTCAAGTCTGGCAAAACCAAGTTAAAATTGGAGAAACAAAATGGCTGAAAAGAAAGTGAAAATCGGTTTCGTCGGTTGCGGAGGCATCGCAAACTTCCACTTCGGACACTACGACAACAACAAGATTCCGAACGCCCAGATCGTCGCCGTCTGCGATTTGTTGGACGACCGCGCCCAGAAAGCCGCCGAGCGCTTCAACGCCAAGCCCTACAAGTGCTGGAAGGAAATGCTGGACAAGGAAAAATTGGACGCCCTGTACGTCTGTGTCGAACCCTGCGCCCATACGCGCAAAGACGGCGGCATGGAACTCGCAGCCGTTGAAAAAGGCATCAACCTCTTCGTTGAGAAGCCTGTCGCCCTCGACCTCGCCTTCGCGAAAAAAGTCGAAGAAGGCCTGCTGAAGAAGAAACTCATCAACGCCGCCGGTTTCCAGGACCGCTACATCGACTTTGTCCCGTTCATGAAGAACTGGGTTGCCAACGCGAAGGTCGGTTTCTTCAACGCCTACTGGGTCGGCGGAATGCCCGGCGTGTGGTGGTGGCGTCGTCGTGACACGTCCGGCGGCCAGGCCGTCGAACAGACCATCCATACGTTCGACATGTGCCGCAACCTCTTCGGCGAAGTCGTCGAAGTCTCCGCATTCGGTCGTCGTGGCATCATCACGGATGTCGAGAACTACGATACTGAAGATGCCTCCGCCGTCAACCTCAAGTTCGAAAACGGCATCATCGGCACGGTGTATTCAGGCTGCTTCGTCCGCGGCGGCGGCGGCGAAAACGGCATCCGCGTCTATACGATGAACGGCAGACTCGACTATGTCGAACGCTCCAGCCTCACCATCACCGAACCGCATCGCACACTGTCCTTCAAGGTCGGCAACGACTACGGGCAGGATGAAGACGTCGCATTCATCGACGCCATCCTCGAAAAGGATCAGTCCATCATCATCTCCTCCTACTCCGAAGCCGTCAAGAACCTCGAAGTTACGCTCGCGGCCAACGAATCCATGGACAACAACGGCAAAGTCATCTGCCTGAACCAAAAATGCTGCTGCGCCGCTCCTGCGAAAAAGGCTCCAGCAAGGAAGCCAAAGAATTAATTCGTAGCTTTTCATTCCAACAAACCGACACGGATGCCACTAAAAAGTGGCATCCGTGTCGTGTTTTTATATTTCACCTTTCATGCTTACCATAAATGGATGGAATTTATGTTGGAGTCGTAAAGCATAGTGGATGGAACTTGCAGATGAACATACAGTCATTACATTATATTTGGGGAGAAATAATGTTAAAATGGCTTGGTATCCATGAAAACGAAAGACCAAAAGAAAGGCAACGGAATGACCGGAGCCGAAATCGTGGCGCACTGCCTGCTAAAGGCACGTGTGCCGTTTGTGTTCGCCTATCCAGGAGCGGCATCAATGGCGTTGCATCATGCGTTGCAGGAGGCTGGTGTCCGCGTCATTCTACCGCGGCATGAACAGGGCGGAGCATTTGCGGCCGGCGGTTATGCACGGAAGACAGGCGAAATCGGAGTCTGCATGGCGACAAGCGGGCCTGGAGCGACGAATCTCGTGACGGGCATCGCGGATGCCTGTGCAGATTCCGTCCCAATGGTTGTCATTACGGGGCAGGTGAACCAGCATCTCATCGGCAAGAATGCCTTTCAAGAAACGGATATCATTGGCATGACGCGACTTTGCGTGAAGCATAGCTATTTGGTTTTGGAGCCGAAAGAACTGCCGCAAGTGTTCGCGGAAGCGTTTTATCTGGCGAAAAATGGTCGGCCTGGCCCTGTGGTGATAGACATCCCATGGGATGTACAGCAGGCGATGTGTATTCCTGAATTTACAGAAGATCCTTGCCTTCATAGAGTTATGGCAGACATGACTCCAAAGGAAGAGGATGTGTCGGCGTTAAAGGAAATGCTGAAGGAAAGTCGCCGCCCATGCGTCTTCGCAGGTGGAGGTGTCATCCATTCCAATGCGGCGAAGGAACTTCTGACGTTCGCGGAAACATACCAGATTCCCGTCGCGACATCGCTGATGGGTGTCGGCGCTTTTCCAGAAGACCATCCACTGAGCCTGAAATGGCTCGGCATGCATGGCTGCTATGCCGCAAACAAGGCAGTGCATGAATGTGACTTGCTCATAGGCATCGGTGTACGTTTCAGCGACCGTGTGACGGGGGACATCAAAAAGTTCGCCCCGCGTGCAAAAATCGTCCACGTGGATGTCGATCCGTCGGAAATCAACAAAAACAAGCACGCGGATTTGCCAATCGTGTGCGATGCGAAGGGACTGCTTCATGCAATGTTGGAGAAGCCTGAACGCGGTGTCCGCCATGATTTCTGGCAGGAACTGACGGACAAATGGAAGACGGAGCATCCGTTCAAATACAAGAACACCAATGACTTGTCAATTATGGGACAGCAAGTCGTCAGCCGTTTGTCGGATTTGACTGGCGGAAAAGCGACGATTGTGACAGGTGTCGGACAGAACCAGATGTGGGCGGCACAGTTCTACAACTACAACCGCCCGAGGCAGTTGCTGACAAGTGGCGGTCTCGGCGCGATGGGATTCGGTCTGCCGACGGCAATCGGCGCGAAACTGGCGGCTCCAGATGAAACGGTCATATTGATTGACGGCGACGGCGGCTTCCAGATGAACATCCAGGAATTGGCGACGGTCTATGCCTTGAATCTTCCTGTTAAGATGTTGATTCTCAACAACCAGACGCTTGGAATGGTTTCGCAGTGGGAAGACCAGTTCTATGACGGGAATCATGCGGACACGGACATGACGGTGGAACGGGCGGGGCGTCCTTATCCAAATTTCGTGCAAATCGCGAAAGGATACATGATTGAAGGTCGCGAGGTGTGGAAAAGCGATGAACTGGATGACGCGTTGAAGGCGATGCTTGAGTCATCTGGGCCGTATCTGCTTGATATCCATACGACTGCAAAAGATTGTGTCCGCCCGATGATTCCAAACGGGAACACGTGCGAAAATATCATCTTGGATTAGCGAAGATGCAAGTGCGCCGTCGGCGCCCCCCCCGTCGGATCAGATGGATTTGATGTCCAGAATTCTGAGCTGCGGCATCGCGATGCCATTGAAACGGTTGATATGAGGCGAGAAGACGATGTTCCACGGCGGCGGCGGGAATTGGTTGGGGAGACGACCAAATGCAATGAACTGCATTCGCGTTCCAGATTCGTCTTTGACCATGCCGCGCGTATGGCTCTTGCCGGCGGGCATTTTGCGTTCAGGCGTGACATTACGCGTGATAAAGACTGGTTCAGGATTGCCGTGGCCAAACGGCTCGAGCATCTCAAGCTCCTGGAAAAAAACATCATCCAATTCATTGAAGGCGACTTCACCACAGGCGGCGATGACCGGCTTCATGGATTCGAGCCCGAGAACCTTCTGGACGGCTTCGTCAAATTGCTTGCAGAACGGTTCGAGATTCTCCTCCGTCAATGAAAGACCAGCCGCCATGGCGTGACCACCAAAGCGGATTAGCGTATCTGCGCAGACTCCAAGTAAATCGACAAGATTCAGCTTGCGGATGGAACGGGCAGAGCCAGTGAACTGACCAGATGGATCACGTGTCAACACGACGGACGGACGATGGTATTTACGGGTCAGCCTGGAAGCCACGATTCCAACGACTCCCTGATGCCAACCTTCGCTCCAGACGACGATGGAACGAGTTGTATCCAAGTTATAACGTCTTGCAATCTGGGCTTCTGCATCCGTCACGACCATTTCCTCGATGGTCTGGCGTTCGCGGTTCTGTTCGTCCAGCTTGCGGGCCAGGTTGGCAGCATCGACCATATTGTCCGCTTCCAATAATTTGAGTGAGTCCGTCGGAGCTCCGAGACGTCCCGTGGCATTGATGCGCGGAGCGAGGCGGTAGGTGATGTCTGACGTGGCGAGATCTTCACTGACATCCGAAATTTCACAGAGGGCATGGATGCCTGGACGTTGTTTTCCAGCAAGGACTTTCAGACCATGCTTGACGAGAATGCGGTTCTCGTGGAGGAGGGGCACAATGTCCGCAACAGTGCCGAGCGCGACCAAATCAAGACCTTGGCGCAAATCTGTGTCTTCACCGCCGAAGCCATTCTCACGCCCATATTTAAGGAATGCATGGCAGACTTTGAAAGCAACGCCGACTCCCGCGAGCTCTTGAATTTCGACGGGCGCTCCAGGCAGTTTTGGATCCACGACGGCGAACGCATCCAGCGGGTCGTTGCCAGGCGTGTGATGATCCGTAATGATCAAATCCATCTGCATATCTTTCGCCATCTGGACGGCTTCGTATGATGTGATGCCGCAATCGACGGTGATGAGCAGGTCTTTTTTATCCGCGTGCGTCTTGTTGATGGATTCGACGGTGAGGCCATAGCCGTCGTCGATGCGATGCGGAAGATAGCATTCGACATTGCCGCCGTTTCGACGGAGCACCCATGCGAGGAGCGCGGATGCAGTAATGCCGTCCGTGTCATAATCGCCATGGATGAGTATTCTCTGACCGTTATGAATTGCCTGCCAAAGTCTTGCAGAAGCTTCTCGCGTGCCAGGCAGGAGATAGGGGTCTCCTATGTCCGCCATGGACGGGTTGAGAAAATCGCGGATTTTTTCCGGACCGATCCCACGCGTGTCGAGAACGAGCGCAATAGGTCTCGTGACGCCTGCTTCATTGATCAACGCCTGGACACGGTCTTCGTTGTTCTGTGTCTGTTCCCAAATGTATTCTTCCATTATAACTGTTTTCCTTTTGTTGTATTGCTTGATATTAACTATACGTCATTTTTCAAAACTTTCACCTTTTTTGACGATTTTTTTCTTTTTTTATGAAAAACGTTGGAATCGCAAACATCATGCCAGACCATTAGATTGCCATTCAACTACAAAATCAACAAAACACTTCCCGTCATTTGTTTTTCCGCCATTCTGCTATTATGTTTATTGTTTTTGTCTTTTTCATGAACCTTAAGGAGCTGAACATGACAGAAAAACTCTCTCAATTGAATCCTGAAACGATGAACGCGGCCGACTGGCTCGCCGCCGTCCATGACATCGATCCTTTCCACAGGCCCGTCGGCTTCGTCTCCAAACTCTGCAAAAATCTGAAGATGTTTTCCAACGAGCAACTTGTCGAACTGTTCGCCTGCCGCGCCATCACGTTGCAGGATTTTGACGAAATCGCCGACAAGTCCAAACTTTCCGTAAAGGATTGGGCGGAAATACTTTGGAACAATCCAGACTACCTGCCCGCATGTCCGGAGGAAATCTGGCCGCTCCTCACGCCCACTCTTTGGAAATCCATTCCATATATATACAAGCCATATTATCTGACGCCGGAGCAGTGGAAACTCGTTCGTACCCGCCAGACGGACGTACCATGGGCCGCCTTCTTCGAGGAGCATCCAGAATATACATCCAATTTCCCATGCCGCGGCAAGAACATCATCGGCAAACCGTAGTTTCTGCACATGGCGCGGAGCGAACACCGTGGCTTTTATTGAAAAAAACGGCTTAAGGCTTTATATTAATTAAAGTATGCTTTTTTGTTGTTGTTCGCCAGTCAATGGCGACATGTACTAAATCTATCAAGGAGCAAAAAGAATGTCGGGAAACATCAACACCCAAGACGGCAACTATGCAGCCGCATACGTTGCCTACGCACTGAGCGAAACCGCCGCCATCTACCCGATCACCCCGTCCTCCACCATGGGCGAATGGGTTGACCAGTGGGCCGCAGAAGACAAACGAAACATCTGGGGCAAGCAGGTCTCAGTCGTTGAAATGCAATCTGAAGCCGGTGCAGCCGGCGCCGTCCACGGTATGCTGGCCGCTGGTTCGCTGACCACGACCTACACGGCCTCCCAGGGCCTCCTCCTGATGATCCCGAATATGTACAAGATCGCCGGCGAACTTCTGCCGACCGTCTTCCACGTGACCGCCCGTTCCCTCGCCTGCCAGTCTCTCGCCATCTTCGGCGACCATTCGGACGTCATGGCCTGCCGCAACACGGGTTTCGCGATGCTGGCCGCCAACTCCGTCCAGGAAGAACTGGACATGGCCCTCGTCGCCCACCTCTCCACCTATCCTTCCAAAGTTCCGTTCCTCCAATTCTTTGACGGATTCCGTACCTCCCACGAAGTCCACAAATACGAAGAAATCCCGTATGAAACCATCGCCGAAATGGTTGACAAGAAGGCCATTGAAGAATTCCGCTCCCGCGGCATGCGTCCTGAAAAACCGATCACCAAGGTCGGTGCGCAGAACGGCGACGTCTATTTCCAGGGCCGTGAAACCGTTAACAAATATTATATGGCCGTCGGCGACATCGTCCAGGCCCAGATGGACAAAGTCGCGAAAGTGACCGGTCGCCAATACCATCTGTTCGACTATGTCGGTGCTCCGGACGCAACGGACGTCATCGTCGCCATGGGTTCCGGCTGCGAAGCCATTGAAGAGACCATCGACTACCTGAACGCCAACCGCGGCACGAAATACGGTCTCATCAAAGTCCGCCTCTATCGTCCGTTCTACGAGGACAAGTTCCTCGCCGCTCTGCCGAAGACTGTGAAGCGCATCGCCGTCCTCGACCGCACGAAAGAGCCCGGCGCCATCGGCGAACCGCTGTACATGGACGTCAAAGTCGCCATCAACAACCCCGCCATCACCGTGATCGGCGGCCGTTACGGCCTCTCCTCCAAGGATTTCACGCCTTCCATGATTCTCGCCGTCTATAAGCACCTCGAAAAGGGCGGCTTCCACGGCTTCACCGTCGGTATCGAAGACGATGTCACGAACCTCTCCCTGAAGGTTGACGAACACATCACCACGGAACCCGCCGGCACGACCGCCTGCATGTTCTACGGCCTCGGCGGCGACGGTACCGTCGGCGCGAACAAGACCACCATCAAGGTCATCGGCCATTTGACCAATAAGGACGCGCAGGCCTATTTCGCCTACGACTCCAAGAAGTCCTTCGGCCTCACCTGCTCCCACCTCCGCTTCTCGGACAGCCCGATCAAATCCACCTATCTCATCACGAGCCCGGATCTGGTCTCCTGCTCCTGCGCCGCCTACATCGGCCGCTACGACCTCCTCAAGGGTCTCAAGAAAGGCGGTACCTTCCTGCTCAACAGCCATTACAGCAATGACGAAGTGTTCTCGCATCTGACCCGCGACATGCAGGAATACATCATCAAGAACGACATCCAGTTCTACAACGTCAACGCCGAAGCCATCGTGAAGACGAAGCCCGGCCTCCGCGGCAAAGGCGCCAACACCGTCATGATGGTCGCTTATTTCAAAGTCTCCGGCATCGTCCCGTTCGAAGACGCCGCCAAGGAAATGAAGATGCTCAACGCCAAGACCTTCGCAAAGAAAGGCCAGGCCGTCATCGACATGAACAACGAACTCGTGGACGCCGCCGCTGACGCCTGCGTCAAAGTGAACGTTCCCGCCTCCCTCGACGGCGTCCCGCACGCCGAAATGCTGAAGCTTATCCCCGACGACGCCGACGATTTCGCCAAGAAGATCATCGAACCGTCCATGCGCAACAACGGCGACTCCATCCCCGTCTCCGCGATGTCCATCGACGGTACGCTGCCCATCGGCACCGCCGCTCTCGAAAAGCGCGGCTTCGCCCCGAAGGTTCCGAAATGGAATGCAGCCACCTGCATCCAGTGCGGTGTCTGCGCAAATGCCTGCCCGCACGCCGCCATCCGCACGAAACTCTTCAAGGTTGATGACCTCACCAAGGCTCCGGCCAGCTTCACCACGAAGGACGCTATGCCGAAGGTTGATGGCCTGAAATTCAAAGTTCAGGTCTATGTCGAAGACTGCATGGGTTGTGGCGTCTGCCTCGAGCAGTGCCTCGTCAACCAGAAGGCTGTGAAGGACGGCAAGCCTGAAGCCGCCGCCCTGACATGGTCCACGATTGAAGCCGAACGCGCCGCCGGTGAAAACGCCAACGAAAAATTCTTCGAATCCACCGAAGACAACATCCTCGGCAAGGCCAGCCCGACGACTGTCAAGGGCGCCATGCTCCGCCGCCCGCTGTTCGAGTTCTCCGGCGCCTGCGCAGGCTGCGGCGAAACACCGTATGTCAAACTGGTCTCCCAGCTCTTCGGTGAAAACATGGTTGTCGCCAACGCCACCGGCTGCTCCTCCATCTACTCCGGTACGTTCCCGACCATCCCGTACGCCACGGCCAAGAACGGCCGTGGCCCCGCTTGGGCGAACTCCCTCTTCGTAGACAATGCTGAATTCGGTTTCGGTATGCGCCTCGCCATCGACTCCAACCGCGAAACGTTGAAGTCCTTCTGCGGCAAGTTGCTCGAAAACGACAAGACGCCCGCCGACCTGAAAGACGCCGTCAGCAACGCCCTCAAGTTCTGGGACAACTCCAAAACCGCCGAAGCCATCGCCGCGCAGGAAGCCGCCAAGGCCGTCCTCGCCAAGTACGCCGGCTGCGGCTGCCCCGTTGTCGCGAAGGTCAACGAACTGGCCGACTTCTTCA
>JAGCSE010000093.1 GCA_017964325.1 Victivallales bacterium
GATCAATGACGAGCCCAGCCTTCGCGGCACGCGTCCATGGCAGTTCGCCGCTGACAGCGACTGCGCCGTCCCCGACAGGTTTCAGACACAACTTATCCGCGCCGCTGAACGCGAGGCAAAGGTCGTTTTCACGATCGAACAACGCATCATTCGTCAAACTGTCCGTCGCCCCGCTGCCCATCTGCACGACATGGATGGATTCTGGAGCGGCTACGCGGCAGGCGAACGCTCCGCGCATGGAAACCGAGCCTGCAAACGACACGACGCCCGCATAAAACTGCGCCGTCCGATGAATCGCGCGGATTTCCAGACGACCACCATCCGCAGAAAACGTCAGATAGCCCTGCACGCTGTTGTCTGGAGCCACCAACGCCAACCGCTCCGTCGCGGCATCCATCGGATCTTTCACGCTCCACGTCTGATCACCGACAGCCATCGACAGGCCAAACGACATCTCGACGGACGCATCCTGCCGCCGCAAAACGAGACGCGATTTGCCTTCTTCATATCCAACGGACCATTTCCCAAATGTTTTTGCAAATGCCATTTCCCTAACCCTTTCTAATTTTTCCGCGCCTGCGGAATGCTCTAACATAAAAAAACAGAACAAGAAAACTTGACAAATCAAAAAATGCCTATATTGTCTTGTTTTGTCATGATTATCCAGTTTTGTCATGTTTTGTCTTATCGAATACACATCCAACAACAAGGAGCGAGGCCATGATTTTAACTCTCAAAGAATTGGCGGAACATCTGAAGGTCAATGAGCGCACGATTCTCCGCATGCGCGAAAACGGCCAGATCGAAGGCGTGAAAATCGGAGGACAGTGGCGTTTCAACGTCAGTCAGATCGACCGCATGTTGTTCCCGTCCGCGTCTCCGTCGGACGATCACATCGTCATCCCGCAGTCCCCTGTCGGCATCCCGCTGAGCCGCACGATGGACGAATCACGCGTCATCATGAACCTCCATGGCACGACCATTGAAGACGTCATCGAAGAACTGACGAATCCCAAAATCTTCGCGAACCTAGTGCTCGACATCCGCGACCTGCAGGAGAAATGCATCGCCCGTGAGCGCATTCTCAGCACCGCCGTCGGCAACGGCATCGCCGTCCCGCATCCGCGTGATCCGATTCCGACCCTCCAGATGCCCGGCTGCATCGTCTACGGTTATTCGAAGAAAGGCGTTGATTTCAACGCTCCGGACGGCAAGCCTGTCCATTTCTTCTTCCTCCTCTGCAGCCAGAACATTGAACTCCATCTCCACATGATGCGCTATCTCGCGTCCATCCTCCGCAATCCTCAATTCATCGAGGCTTGCCAGAAAGCCGCGAAGCCAGCGGACATCATCAAGGCCGTCATCGAGCAGGAAACCGCCAATTTCCTCCATCGCGACCCTGAAGAAGACTTCGAGCAGTAATCGTTAGCCTTAAAATCCCAAAAGCTGCGGAAAAAACAATGTTTTTTCCGCAGCTTTTTCATATCATCGACCATTACAAAGAGCTGATGATGAGGCACGCCCCGTCATCACTTGTGCTTCTTGCCGTTGTTATTATTATTGTTGCTGCCGTTGTTGCCGCCATCCTGCTTCTGCGGCGCGGAAGCCAAAGGCGTGACATCCGGCGGAAGAGGCGGAACGACCAAGTCCTGCTGCGGAGCAGGTGTCTCCTGTTCCGCAACTTCCTGAGGCGGAACAGCTTCAGTCTCGGCATCCTCCGCCTTGCGGAATTCCTCCACATCGACGCTGATGCCTTTAATCGCATCCGCCAAACCAAGATCCTCCTTGAAGGAACGTGCCAGACGATTGCAGACTTTGCCGCGGATTTCCGACAACTTCGCGCCTTCAGACGCGATTACATGCAACCGCATTGATTTAGACGCGCCACCGCTGATTTCGATCCCCTTCAATGACAACGCGCTGAACTCGCGATCCAGCAACAGCCGGACATGCGTGCGAATCGCCTTGTACGTCAAGACAAGTTCGCCGCCATCCGCCTGCGTGACACGCAACACCTTGTTCTTGCGACGCATACGACGCGAAAACTCGATGATCCAGCAGATCAGCAACAACACAAACGAACATGCGACGCCCGTCAGAAAACCCAACGAGCGAACGCTTGCCCAAATTTCATGCCAGCCAGGCAACTGCGCAACGGCCAATGGAGCCATCATTCATCGTCTCCTTCGGGCTTCGGCTCTTCAGGCGCCTTCTCCTCTTTTGGAGGCTCCTGTTCCTTCACCTTCGCCGCTTTCTTTTCCTTTACTTCATCGTAGTCGTCCAGATCCACAACATTCACGTTGACCTTCGCGACAGGATAGCCTGTCAGCGTCTCAACCTTCTCTTTGATAGTCTCTTGGATGTTCTGGCAGACTTCCGGGATGCACACGCCGAACCGCAGGATCAGCGTCAACGTGATGATTGCGCCGTTTTCCTGCAAATCCAATTCGATGCTACGGTCGATCGGACGTTTGCTCAAAACGTCAAACAAACCGTCCAGCATGCCCTGCTGCTGGAAACGGACGACGCCCGGAACTTCCAGCGTGTACTTTTTCACAACAGCGCTGATGACGCCGTTCGAAATCTGCACGATGCCGCGGTCTGTATCGCTTGCGACATTGATATCAACCGGTGCGTTGTTAGCAGGAGTCGCAACGGGTTCCACTTCAATCACTTCTTTTTCGTTTTCCTTACTGTCGGCCATGTCTGCGCCTCCGTCTGTTTTCTCTCGACTGTTCTTCCGGGCCGGCC
>JAGCSE010000094.1 GCA_017964325.1 Victivallales bacterium
ATCATTAATCATTAATCATTGTTATGCGTTCCACCACGTCTTCAGGTTCTCCACCGTCTCAAGAATGTCGCGCTTCTGTTCTTCGCCTTCGGCGATTTCGCGTTCGATGATGAACTCGCCGTCGAAACCGATCTCATGCAGACGTTTGACGAAACGCGGGAAGTTGACCATCCCCTTGCCGACCTGCACTTCGCGGCCGAGCCGCTTGCCGTCCGTCGGCGTCATGCCGTCCTTCACATGGATGTTGCGGACATATTTGCCGAAGACTTCCAACGCGTCGATCGGATTGCCTTTGCCGTACATGAGCAAGTTCGCGGGATCGAGATTGATGCCGAAATTGCCGAGGCCAAGCTCTTCGATGACGCGCAGAATGACGACCGGCGTTTCCTGCCCCGTCTCGAACCAAAATTCCAAGCCTTGCTCCTTGCAGTAGCTTGCCACGTCGTTGATGGCCGCCAACACGCCCGGATACAGCGGATCGGTCATGTTTTCAGGAATGAAACCGCAATGCGTGATGATGGCGGGAACGCCGATCATCTTCGCGAAATCCGCACCTTTCTTCAAATCGTTGACACGGCGTTCGCGCGATTCTTCTGGAACGACGCCCAGCGTTATTGGGCCTTCCGTGAAATTCCATCTGACGGGGCCGCTGTATCCCGCCCACAGCGCGCAGGGCTTCACACCTGTCGCCGCGCTTTGGTCAAGTACTTTCTTTGCAAGAGCTTCCGAATAGTAATCGCTATTCCAGATATTGACTTGGCAAGTAGTCAAGCCGAGGGCCGCAACGCGGTCGAACATATGATCTTCTTTTGCGGGATGCAGTCCGTTGATGACGCCGATGTTCATGTTTCTTCCTTTTTAGGTTTTATCTTGGTTGTGCAATAAGAAATTTCCCTAATTGAATATATATTAAGGTAAATGCGTTTCAAGCTTTTGACTGCGCATATTCTTAATTATCCGCATTATCTTCGCCATTCCCATGAACGAACATTCCTATAAAGTCCTTGAACTGCACGAACTTCTCGCTTTGATTGCGGGCTATGCACAAAGCCAGCTCGGCGATGAAATCGTTCGTGCCATCCGTCCGCACACACAGCTCAACGCCATCCAGTCCAAGCGAAACCTCTACGGCGACCTCCTCGGCATGGCCGAAACATCCCTCTCCCTCCCGCCGCTCCGTTTCGATGACATCTCGCAGATTCTCCGCGAAGTCGCCCCAGATGGTGCCGTCATCGCAGGCATGGACCTCAACGCAGTTCGCGGCGTTTTGGATGTCTGCGCAGACCTCCAGGCATTCCTCTCTAAGCAGGAATGTCAGCAATTCACGTATTTGCAAAAACTTGCAGCACCTCTGAATCCATGCAACCAACTCCGAATGGACATCGCGCGAAGCATTGATTCAGACGGTGCCGTGCTCGATTCCGCCTCCCCGAAGCTCCGCGAACTGCGACGCGCTTGCATCAACACGGAAGCGAAAATCCAACGCTATCTCGACAATCTCGTCAAAAGCCCTGAAATCGGCGACAACGCCCAGGACCGATTCGTCACGATGCGCAACGGCCGTTTCGTCATTCCCATCCGGAAGGACGCCCGCACGTCGCTGACGGGCATCGTCCATGACATGTCCAACAGCGGCCAGACGATGTTCGTCGAACCGAATGAGACGCTCGGCTGGGGCAATGATCTGGCCCGCCTGCGCATCGAAGAACGCGATGAAGTGCGGCGAATTCTCGCCGTTCTCAGCGGGCAGGTCCGCCTCGCGGCCGACAGCATCCGCATCAACCAACGTATTATCGCTGAACTAGATGCGGCGGCGGCGGTCGCCCGCTGGGCAGTCGCATATGGCTGCCAGTTTCCGACTTTCGGCGGCTATCTGTCGCTCCATCAGGCCCGCCATCCGCTGCTGATGGCGCAGTTCCGCAAAATGGGCGGCGGCCGCGATGTCGTTCCACTGGATCTGGAACTGCCGAAACATTCGAAGATTCTCGCCATAACTGGCTCCAACACAGGCGGTAAGACGATCGCGTTGAAAACGACGGGCCTGCTCGCCCTCGCCGCCCAGAGCGGCCTGCCCATCCCCGCGTCACAGGACAGCCAGTTCGCCATCTACGACCATATTCTCGCGGACATCGGGGACGAACAGTCCATCGAAGCGAACCTTTCCACCTATAGCGGCCATATCTCCAACATCGCCAGTATTTTGGAAGAAACATGGGACGGCTCGTCACTTGTCCTTTTGGACGAACTCGGTTCGGGCACGGATCCGCTGGAAGGCGGCGCCATCGCCTGCGCCATTCTCGCCGCCTTCGTCAAACGCAAGGCCATCACCATCACAACGACACATCTCGGCATGGTGAAAAACTACGTCCAGCAGCATTCGCAGATGACCAACGCTGCCGTCCGTTTTGACATCAATTCCCTTAAGCCATTGTTTATCTTGGACATAGGACGGCCAGGAGCCTCCTACGCGTTGCTGACGGCAAAACGAATCGGCCTACCCGCCGACATCTTGGCCGACGCTGAAAAACACCTCTCCGGCGAACATCTCCGCATGGAGGAGATGCTCGCCAAAATTGAGGCCGACCAGAAGTCCATCGCCGAACAGACTCGCCAGATCGAAGAAACCAACCGCGAACTGACGCAGAAACGTGACCAACTCCGCGCCGAACTCGACACGCTCCGCAACGAACGCAAAAAATTGACCAACGAAGCCTTCCAAAAGGCACAGGCCATCGTCGAAAACACACGGAGGGACATGGAGAACCTTGTCCGCGAACTGCGTGAGAAGGCAAAACGCAAGTCAAACGACGACAATGATGTGCAAGCTGATGATATCGCAAATATCCGTGAAAAGCTCGCAAACCGCGAACGCCGCATCCAGGAGGGGCTCCGCACGTCGTCGAACCGCCCCGCCGCGCCCGTCACGGCAAATGAACTGCAGGTCGGCAAGAAAGTCTGGATCGAACGCCTCAACGCCCATGGCAAGATCGTGTCCGTTTCCGAAAACAAGAAGACGATCATCGTCAGTGTGGACGGCGTCAATTTCACGATGAAAGCCGCCGAACTCCAGAAGCCGACGGA
>JAGCSE010000095.1 GCA_017964325.1 Victivallales bacterium
CTTTCGTCATTCCAGACCTTCCGACAATTTTCTCAGAAATCGACGCGGATGATGAACTTGACGAAGATGCGAAGATTGAAAAGCGCCGCAAGGCGCAGGAAGCGTTTGACGAGAAATCGGAAATCATCCAGAACATCTCGCAGCAGTTGCGAGCCTACTGTTTGTTCGAAATTGACGTGCATTACGTCGTGCAGGACAACAAAGTCATCATCGTTGATGAATTCACAGGCCGTCCGCAGCCTGGCCGCCGCTTCTCCGAAGGCCTGCATCAGGCGTTGGAAGCGAAGGAAGGCGTTCAGATTGAACGTGAAACGCAAACGCTGGCATCCATAACCATCCAAAACTATTTCCTTATGTACGAGAAATTGGCTGGCATGACGGGTACGGCTGAGACGGAGGCGAACGAATTCAAGAGCATCTACAATCTGGATGTCGTCGTCGTGCCGACGAACCGTCCGTGTATGCGCAAGGACTACAACGACCGCGTCTATAAAACACAGCGCGAGAAGTACAAGGCGATTCTTGAGGAGATCACGGAATGCAATAAGAGAGGGCAGCCCGTGCTGGTCGGTACGATCTCCGTTGAAGTATCCGAACTGCTCAGCCGGATGCTGCAACGGCAACGTATTGTCCATAACGTCTTGAACGCGAAGCATCATGAAAGCGAAGCTGAAATCGTGGCGCGGGCAGGTCAGCTCGGAGCCGTAACCATCGCAACAAACATGGCAGGCCGTGGTACGGACATCAAGCTGGGGCCTGGCGTGAAGGAGGTCGGCGGCCTGCATGTCATCGGATCAGAGCGTCATGACTCACGGCGAATCGACCGTCAGTTGCGCGGCCGTTGCGCACGTCAGGGAGACCCAGGCTCGTCACGATTCTATATCTCATTGGAAGACAATCTGATGCGTCTTTTTGGTTCAGACCGTATCTCCGGCATCATGGAGAAGCTCGGCTTGCAGGAAGGCGAAGAACTGGAGCATCCACTGCTGAACAGGACGATTGAAAACGCACAGCGGCGCGTCGAACAACAGCATTTCGCCATCCGTAAACGGACGTTGGAATACGACGATGTCGTCAACAAGCAGCGTGCAACCATCTACGAACTGCGCAAGCAGATTTTGACGACGGACAACCCGAAGGATTTGGTTCTAGATTACGTCTATACGGCGATTTGCGACCACGCGGAAGCGGCCTACGCATCGCGTGTCAAACGCGAGCCTGTCGATTATTCCGACGTAAAGGACTGGCTGATTCGCACGTTCCCGATTGGTTTCCCAGCCGATTTGTTCGCAACACAATACGCCAATGCGGAGGAGTTCTCCAAGGCGATCATGGCGCGTGTCGAGGCGGCGTTTGGCTTGAAAGAGTCGCAGGAAGGAGCAGATGCCATTGCGTTCGTGGAACGCTACATCATGCTGAACGCCATTGATGATTTGTATCAAGACCATCTTTACACGATCGACTCATTGCGGCAGAGCGTATCGCTGCGTTCCTACGGTCAGCGCGACCCGTTGGTTGAGTTCAAGGCGGAAGCGTACAAGGTGTTCGACGGCTTGATGGAGCAAATCAAAAACACCATCTGCCAGAATGTGTTCCGCTTTACGTTGCAGACGCAGATTGCGCAACAGGAGGCTCCGCGCAGGGTGGAGAACACGCAGGAAGTCCATCAGAATCTGGACCAGTTCGGCGGTGTCGGCGACTCCGCGACTCCCGAAGCTCCTGCGCAAGCAAGTATCACGGTGCGGCGCCAGACGCCGAAGGTCGGCCGTAACGACCCATGCCCGTGCGGCAGCGGCAAGAAATACAAGCAGTGCTGCGGACGGTAGTGGTTAGTGGTTAGTGGTTAGTGACATAATGGCGATATATAGGAGCGAACACCATGAACGGCATTGAACGCATGACCAGGCAGTTGAACCACCAGAGCGTCGATCGCATCGCCGTGTCGGAGGAGTTCTGGGGACTGACCGTGCCGCATTGGGTCGCCGAAGGGAAGATGCAGCCTGGCGAATCCGTCATCGACCATTTCAACATGGATATGGACATGCTGTGGACGTTTGACTACACGCTCCATCCCGATGAAAAGGACATCGTTCTGGAGGAGGACGAAGACACGCGGCTCGTCCTCAACCGCAACCATGCGAAATTGCGCACCCACAAGAAACACGCCAGTACGCCAGAGCATCTCGGCTATGAAATCAGCGACAAAGCGGATTGGGAACGTCTTGGAAAGCCGTTTCTTACGCCTGACCGCCGCCGTATCAATTTCAATGGCTACCGCCAGCGGAAGGCGCATTGCAAGGAAAAGGGCCGCTTCTTCTGCTGGTCAGGCGTGCCGACGTTTGAGAATATGCACCCTATCGCGGGCCATGAATCGATGCTAATCGGCATGGCGATGGAGCCTGAATGGATTCTCGATATGTCCGAAACCTACGCGAACTTGAACATCAACTTAATGGAAATTCTCTTTGCGGAGGAAGGCAAGCCCGACGGCATCTGGCTGTACGAAGACATGGGCTTCCGCAACCACCCGTTCATGAGTCCGGAGATGTACCGCGAACTCCTCCTGCCCGGCCACAAGAAGATCATTGACTACTGCCACGGTCTTGGCCTGAAGGTCATCATGCACTCCTGCGGCTTCATTGAACCGCTGCTACCCGGCATGATCGAGGCTGGCATTGATTGTCTGGAGGCCATGGAGGTCAAGGCGGGCATGGACCTGCTCCGCATATATAAGGAATACGGCGAGAAGATTTCGCTCATGGGCGGTCTGGATGTGCGCCCTGTCGCAAGCAACGACATCGACGGCATACGCCGCGAGCTTGATTCTAAGATTCCGTTTGTGAAGCAGAATTACGGCTTCATCCTCCATACGGATCATTCCGTGCCAGAATCGACGAATTATGATTCCTATCGCTTCTTCTTCGATTACGGCTTGAAGCTTGGCACATACTAAAACTTGGACGAAATCAAATTTTATGCCTTCCGCAGTGTCTATACGGGATCTGCGGGATTTCGCCATGGATTGATTTCCGGGCATCTTTCGGCCGCTTCTGGCCGGGTGCAAAATCGAAATCACCCGTCGATTTGGGCGGTTGCGACGACGTTGCGACGTTGCCGCTGATGTCGTCGTTGGACGATCCAAAGGACGGGTCGATGGTGAAATCTGGTATGATAACTATACCATAAACTATGGTTTAAAACCACTAATCATTGGCCATTGTTTTCATTCTTCTTCAGCACGCCAGCGGCGATGAGTTTGTCAATGAGCTGCTGCATGGAGTTGAAGGCAGCGAGGAAGCCCTGTGGCGGCATGATGAGGCGGGTATGGGATTCTGGGACGGGGGGTTTGCCTCCCTCCTGTGGCTGGAGGCTTATGAGATCGAAGCGAACCATATTGCCAGCGAAATGAATCTGGCCGAAGCCGTCCGCGAAGATTTCTTTTTTGTCTGCCATGATGAGGTCTCCTGATGTAGTTGTCAATAGATTGATGAATTATTCTGAAAGAGTTTCAATAATTTCAGATAAACTTATTAATGTATGGATAATTCTATCAAAGTCAATCCAATCTGTATTTTTCCGTTTAATAAATCATCACAGATTGCAGAGTTTTTTTAAGGAGCGGTCAAGTAGCAACCCAAAAATTACGGCATCACAGATTAGACAAATAAAACAGTTTTTTCATGGGATGCCTCGCCGCCGTCTGCCTTGCCCATGGAGCGTTTGTATTTGTTTTAGGCTTTCTGCGTAAACGGAAATCGTTTACGGATGACTTGCCAGCGCAGGGAGGTTTGCTCAAAAATCCATGTTTTCAATTGCCGTGGCGGCATGGAGGCGAAACGGCGTAATTCATTGTCCGTGCAACGGAACAAGACGGGAAGTGCATTTTCCTCTCCAAACAGTTCGGCGATATGGCATTTCGCCAGATTGAGGCGGTGACAATGGAAGATGTGCCGCACAACAAGCCATGCGAAAACTAGTCCGACCAATGACCAGAACGGCCAGATAGGCATGGTTTGAAGCCATTGCGTACGAAGGATTTGTCCAATCAACAAAATAAATGTAACGCCAAGGAAGAGGAAGGAGTCCGTCTGCTTGCGGAATATGCCGCCGATGAGTCTGCGGAATGGACTGCCGGAAGTCTGGTAGGCGAACGTCTCTTCGAATTCCTCTGAAAGAAGGGCGATTCTCGCAACATGGCAGAGTTCGTGGGCGAGCAGTTCGTCACGATTGTAAATCAGCCACCGTTCCTGTGTTTTGAAGGAACGGCGGATGATGAACATCGTGAAGAAATCAGGGTAGGAGCAGAACGCGCAGCCGCCGAAGAGAAGCGAAAACGACGGGTCGATGAAAAAGCCCGGCACCCAGTCGATATGGAAACGATAGAGCTTCCAGTTGTGGTCGGCGATTTTTTTGAAAAGAGTTTGCGGGATGCGGTCGTCTGGCGTGACGACGATGCCTTCCGCATCATATTTTCCGTTGTTCTGAAGGGCGTCCTCCAGTTTCTGGGCGTTGTCATGGAAGATGCGGAGGCGTTTGGCGAAGTCCGCTGCTGTCTCGTCAGCGCCGAGAATGAGACCGTTCGCGTCATAATCTACGAGAGTGTCGAGATTTGCGCTTTCGGCTCGTTGCAGGTTTTCTTCGGAAAAAGGATTGTCCATGATAGATAAATACTAGAAGCTCTAGAGATTTTAGAGAGACTAGATGTCATCAAAATTCGACTTTCGGAGTGGCCTTTTCCTCTTCGGGAACTTCAAAATACGGCTTCTGCTCGTAGTGAAGCATATTGCCTGGCCACTGCTTGATCTTTGTGTTGAACATTCGTACGGCTTCGTTGTAATCCTTTCTGGCGACGGCAATTCTGTTTTCCGTGCCCGCCAATTCATCGGCAAGTGCGCGGAAATTGGCATCGGCCTTGAGGGTGGGATTACTCTCTGTGACAACAAGCAGCCTGGAAATAGCAGCCCCGATTTCGCCCTCCGCTTTCATGCGGTCAGCTTGCGGAAGATTTCCGCCAGCCAGTTTTTCGCGGGCGGATGTAATGGCCTCAATCGCCTTCATTTCATGGGCGGCGTATCCTTTGACGGTGGATACGAAATTGGGAATCAAGTCGTTGCGACGTTTGAGCTGGTTGTCAACCTGCGCCCATTTTCCATTGACATCCTCTTCCATGGCGATGATTTGGTTTTTCAGGCTAATCCATGCGCCGAAAATAATGAAGCCAGCGAGAAGAAGGCAGACGATAAATATCAGAAGGGATTTTTCCATGATATTTCCTTATGTTTTTGTGGTTAGATTTTACCTGCAAGCAGTTTTTCAAAATATGCTATCGTCTTTTTAAGTCCTTCTTCCAGAGGGACTTTAGGTTCCCAATCAAGCAGTTTCTTGGCGAGGGTGATGTCTGGTTTGCGCTGTCTGGGGTCGTCCTGCGGGAGCGGCTTGAAGACCAGTTTTGATTTGGAACCTGTCAGTTTGATGACCTTTTCCGCGAGTTCGCGGATGGTGAATTCGCCCGGATTGCCGACGTTGACGGGGCCCGTCACATCGTCGCCCGTGTTCATCAGGCGGACCATGCCTTCGATGAGATCATCGACGAAGCAGAAAGAGCGTGTCTGATTGCCGTCACCGAAAAGCGTAATATCTTGGTTATTAAGAGCTTGAACAATGAAATTGGAAACGACGCGTCCATCGTTGGGGTGCATCCGAGGACCATACGTGTTGAAGATGCGGATAACTTTGATGCGTGTCTTGTGCTGCCGCCAGTAGTCGAAAAACAGCGTTTCGGCGCAGCGCTTCCCTTCGTCATAGCACGAACGGATGCCTGTGCAATTCACGTGGCCCCAATAGGATTCGACTTGCGGATGGACTTCTGGGTCGCCATAGACTTCAGACGTGGAGGCCTGCAGGATTTTGGCTTTGACGCGCTTTGCAAGGCCGAGCATGTTGATGGCGCCGTGGACGGAGGTCTTCGTCGTCTGCACGGGATCGAACTGGTAGTGGATGGGAGATGCGGGACATGCGAGATTGAAGATTTCATCGACTTCGACGTACAGCGGGAATGTGACGTCATGCCGCATGATTTCAAGATGCGGATTCCCCATGATGTGCTTCAGGTTGTCCTTCGTGCCAGTGAAGAAATTATCAACGACGAGCACGTCATGGCCTTCATTGAGCATGCGTTCGGCAAGATGGGAGCCCAAAAAGCCTGCGCCGCCTGTGATGAGAATACGTTTGCGAGTGGAGTAGTTCTGCATGGCAATTGCCTAAAATCAAATGATTATGACTGTGGTTATGGAAAATCCTTTATATCATAACGTATGGAAGAAATGAATGATTTGCGGCTATGGCAGAATGGATTTGAGAGGGTACGCTTCGACGACCAAATTAGCGGATGCCTCGAATGGTGTTTCGACGGCCGGCGTGACGGCTTCGTGGGCGATATAGACGAGTCCGTCCGCAGAGAAGATTTCCACGGCGGTGGTGTCGAAATAGAGCGTCGCATCAAACGGCTTGCCTGGAATCCAATCATAGACGCGGTTGTTGACGGTCAATTTCGCATCTGCGGGATTGATTGCGAATGAGAGAGTTCCAACTTTAAAGGTTGCAGGCTGGCCGTCTTTTGCCATGACATGGAGCTCGCAGGGCATCGGCAATGTAGCGGCTCCTGCGGGCAGCGGAGCTTCACGGAGCGAGACGAGTTCCGCCATGGGCTTGCGCGTCAGGCGGATTCCGTCCGCCGTCTTGACGAGGCCGAGTTCATGCGGGACGGACATGGATTGGTTGAACCGCATACGAGGCGCGTATGCACGAAGCCATGCAAGCATGATGCGGCGGCCGTCGGGCATATTACAATAGGTCTGGGCGGCGTAGGAGCAACCCTGTGTTCCCGTAAGCCTTTCCATTTCAGGTATAAACGTCATACCATCAAAATTGCCGACGGCATAGACGGCGTTGGCGGCGATGACCACCCAACGCGTCTCGTCCGTGCCTTCGACGGGCAGTTCGAAGTAGTCGGGGCATTCATACAGGAAGCCGTTGCCGTTGCAATCGCCTGGATAGACGGAAGCCTTCGTCCATTCTTTCAGATTCGGCGATGTCCAGAATTCGGCGGTATGGACTTGATTGGGGTGGCCGACGTAGAATATCATCGTCCAGAGTTGCGTTTTTTCATTCCAATAGACTTTCGGGTCGCGGTTGCCGTTCGTTTGGTTGGGGACGACTGGATTGCCGTCGTATTTTTTGAACATCCGTCCATCCAGCGAATAGGCGATGCACTGTGTAAATGGCTTTCCCGCAGCGGTATAGATGAGAACCATTGGCGGTTTTTCAGCCGTTCCGAAGCCAGATGTGTTGTTGACATCCACGACGGCGCTGCCGCTGAACATCGCACCGAATTTGTCCGGATGGAGGGCGTCACCTAATTCTTTCCAGTGCAGGAGGTCTTTGGAGACGGCGTGGCCCCAAGTCATGTTGCCCCAGTCGGTTCCGTATGGATTATGCTGAAAGAAAAGGTGGTATTCGCCTTTGTAGAAGACGAGGCCGTTAGGGTCGTTTGTCCAGCCAAGGGCTGGTGAGAAACGTGTGCGTGGACGGAGGGATTCTTTGTAGATGTCTTTGGGCCAAGGAGTTGTAGCGCAATACCAATATTGCGTATGGACGGCGTTGTCGTCGTTGATGGAAACGGTCAGCGTCTTGCCTGAAAATGCGCCGATGGGTATGGGCGTGAACCAGTCCGCCGCTTTTCCGTTGGCGAGTTTCATGTCAAAAGATTTAATGACAGTATCGCCGCATGAGATGGCGACATCGACTTTCTTGCCGTTATTGTCAACGGGAAGCATCAGCCAAGGCTTGGACGGGGAGACGGTGAATGAGAAAAGTTTCATAATTCGTTGGGAGGGGCGCGCTCCAGCGCGACCGTTATAGTGGTTAGTGATTAGTAGTTAGGTGAGAGGGGCGCGCTTCCGCGCGACCGCCGCGCATTTTGCGCGACATATATTAGTGGTTAGAGGGTATGATTCGTGATCAATGGTTTGGGAGGGTCAATAGTGTCTTTTTCTGTAGCCGTAGTAGAGGTTTGTGATGTAGTCCTGCGGAATTTCATCGAGAAAGCGGCTGGCCATGCGCGGCTCACGTTTGTTCCATAG
This sequence comes from Victivallales bacterium, assembly GCA_017964325.1. The sequence continues at coordinate 8,142 of JAGCSE010000095.1, forward strand.
GTTGCGGGAGGCGCAGTGGACGAGGCATAACTGTTTCTTGGCACGTGTGATGCCGACGTAGAAAAGGCGTCGTTCCTCCTCTAGACCGTCCTGATCATAGAGGCTGTTGTAGTGCGGCAGCAGGCCTTCTTCCACGCCCGTGATGAATACGTATGGAAATTCGAGGCCTTTTGAGCTGTGGAGGGTCATGAGGGTGACGAAATCCGCGTCCGCGTCATGGGCGTCAACATCCGCGACGAGTGCCACTTCCTGCAGGAAATAGTTAAGATCCGCATCATCATGCTGTTCTGCGAATGTCATGGCGTTGGAGACGAGTTCGTGCAGATTGCCGATACGGTCTTCGGCATTGATTTCCGCTTCGTAGCGTTCTTCGAGTCCTGAAAGCTCCAAAACTTTTCCAACACATTCCGACAGAGGCGATAGCGGAATCGCCACAAGCTCCTGGATGAATTTCGCAAATGCCTTGATTTTCGGGCTTGGGCGCGGATAGAGCGTTTCGAAATTCGGATCCGCGAGAAAATCGACGATGGCCTTTTGTTTTTCTGCGGCGACGATTCCGATTTTGGCCATTGTGGCGGGGCCGACGCCATAGCCCATGCAGGAGACGACGCGCTCCAACGACAGGGAGTCGCTTTTGTTGACTTTAATCCGCAAAAAAGCCAGAAGGTCTTTAATTTCAGCACGTTCGTAGAAGCGGATTCCGCCGAGCAGTTGATACGGAATATGGCAGCGGACGAACTCCTCCTCCAATCTGGCGGACTGGCTGTTCGTGCGGTAGAAGATGGCGATGTCCTTCAGATTTTCGCCGCTGGCGCGAAGCGTCATGATTTTGCGGCAGACCCATTCGGCCTCCTGAAAGTCCGTTCCCGTCGTGACGTCATAGACAGGGCAGCCGATGTCGTTGTCTGTAAAAAGTTCCTTCTCGAAACGATTGCCGTTGTTGATGATAAGATGATTTGCGGCTTCGAGGATGACCTGCGTGGAACGGTAGTTCTGCTCCAGGCGGACGATGCGGGCGTTCGGATAATCGTCTCTGAAACTCATGATGTTATGGTAATCTGCGCCGCGCCATGAGTAGATGCTCTGGTCGGGATCGCCTGTCACATGGATGTTTTCGGATGGGCCGACGAGGAGCCGCATCAATTCATATTGCAGGTGATTCGTGTCCTGATATTCGTCTATGAGTATGTAGCGGAAGCGGTTATGGTAGATGTCACGGACATCTGGATGCTCTTCCAGCAAATCGGCGGTCAGCGACAGGAGGTCGTCGAAATCGACGGCGTTCAATTCAATCATCTTGTCTTCGTATAATTTCGCAGCATTCGCGATCATTTCCGGATGGGAGATGTTCCGCTCGACGGCGAGATCGAATACAGGCCGCCGCCGTGTCTTCGCCGCTGAAATCAGTTCGCCGACGGCTCGCGGCGAAAGTCCGCTTGGAAGCTTTAACCCATTTATTTTCAAGACATTCTTCAATACGGATTGCTGTTCAGACGTATCGTAAATCGTGAAATCACGCGTACGGCCTGTCTGGAGGATTTCGATGTCCGAACGCAGGAACCGCGCACAACAGGAATGGAACGTGCCACATGTGCGCGGCTCTTCTCCGACCAATGCCGCGACGCGGCTTTTCATTTCACGCGCCGCCTTGTTGGTGAACGTCATGGCGAGAATCTGGCTTGGCCAGACGCCTTGTGATATAAGGTATGCGATGCGGCGGGTTACGACTCGCGTTTTGCCGGAACCCGCCCCCGCGATGACCAGCATGGGGCCGTCCTTATGTGTTACCGCTTCCAGTTGTGGCGGCGTCAAATTGGAAAGGATGTCATCCATGTTGTGCAAGTCAGGCGTGGGGCGGCGGAAGGGAAGCGTGTGAGACGGAGACAGATAAGACTAATTTTCGTCCTCGTCGTCGTCATCAATGCTTTCGCCTTTCGGGAGATTTTCGAGGATGCCGTCCGCTTCGAGCATGTTGCGCAACTTGTCCAAAGCCTGATTCTGTATCTGGCGGACGCGTTCGCGCGTGCGGCCGATGCTCTGGCTGACTTCTTCCAATGTCTTGGCGCGGTCGCCGTTGAGTCCGAAACGCAACGTGAGGATGGTGCGTTCGCGGTCTTCGAGGCGGTCACAGAGCTTGATCATGTGGCTGAGAGTTTCTTCATCCTGCACGAGTTCATCTGGCGCGGCGGACTTGTCATCTGGAATAATGTCGCGGAATTCGCCGTCTTCGCCGTGCTGGATTGGGTCGTGAAGGGAGATGGTCGTTGTCTTGCCGAGGCGGAGGCCCGTGACGGTGCGTTCCGTCAGATTGACTTCGTTGGCGATTTCCTTGTCCGTCGGTTCGCGGCCGAGTTCTTCAAGCAGTTTCGTTCTGGCCTGCTGGATTTTGGAGATTTTCGAGGCCGACTGGACGGGAATGCGGATGGTACGGGCCTGGTTGGCGAGCGCACGGCGCATGGATTGCTTGATCCACCATGCGGCATAGCTGGACAATTTCGCACCCTTGCTGGGGTCGAATTTTTCAACGGCGCGCATGAGCCCGATGTTCCCTTCAGAAATCAAATCCAACAACGGCAGCCCCAAGCCTTTGAAATCATGGGCGATTTTGACGACAAGGCGCAGATTGCTGCGGATCAGCTTGGCGCGAGCATCGGCACTGGTCTGCGGATCACCGTTCTTGATTTTCTCCGCAAGCTCCACCTCCTCGTCCGTGGAGACCAGCGGATACTGACCGATGTTCTGCATGTACAATTTCATCGTGTCATTGTCTGACAGCATTGCAAAAATCCTCCAAATAACGTTGTTTCTTCCCCCGAAAACCTTGCCACTGCTTCGAACACGTATGTTTCGAACTTCTCGCCAACAGCATTATAGCACATTTTTCATTGAAATGCAAGTGCAAAACGCCGAAAAACTGCCTTCATGCCGTCTCCATTTACTTTTTTTATTTAACAGACATCCGTACATTGTAACCGAAGCAAATGCCATGCTTTTCAAAAAAGCAACCTTATAACGTAGAATGTGGGGCACTTATTGACGATTGTCATTCTTTTATTGACAAGAATCATGGCCATTAGACAATAATTCTCGGCAAAAAGTTGCATTTTGCATGAGATGGAATAAATTATAGTTTGAATCACAATCGCTGAAACATCAATATTCACATCATAATGGCAGGAGGTGCCACCATGTCCGTACATCCCAGTTTGAAGACCAAAGGCTCCGTTGGCGAAAAGCGCAACGTCCTGAAGCGCTATGAGCGCATTGACCAGCTGAAGAAAGAAGGCCGTTACAAAGACGGCGACAAGGCCTGGGGTCTTCCGAAGACGAAGCCCAACGAATAAGCGGGCTGTCAGTTTCCAATCTATGAGGCTGGATTTTCGTTAACATAATGAAAATCCAGCTTTTTTGTTTTATGATCAATCAACTAAAGGAGTGGCTGATGCGGTTGTCGTTATTGGTGGTGATGATGAGTTCGGCGGCTTTGATGGCGCAGTTCAAGCCTGAAATCGCGAATGTGGAGATCGGAACGCGGACGCTGCGGCCAGGCGATTCGACTTATCTGACGGTGAAATTCGTCAATCGCGGCACGGAGCCGTCGGCGGATGAATACATGGCGTTCGTCCATCTGGAAGGCGTTGAAAAGAAATGCGATGACATTCGCGGCCATCATGACCATGAGCTCGTCGATTGTCCGACGACGACGTGGATGCCGAACGAAATCGTGACGGACGGCCCATTCATGGTCTCCGTGAGGCGCGACACGCCGCCCGGCAAATACCTTATTCATATTGGTGTGTACGATACATCTACTGGCAAGCGGTGGCTGGACAGCTATCAGGCGGGCGAAATCACGATCGATCCGGACGCTCCGGAAGTCGTGAACAAGGCTCCCGAACCGCTGGCGGCGGACGTGGCGGCGGCGCGGAAGGCGACGTTGGACGCGCGGTTGGACGGTGCGCCGTATGTCATTGACATGCCGTCGCTTCGCTTCCGTCTATCTGCGGACGGAAAATTTTATGATCTGTTGGACAAACGCGGCGGCGCGTTGTGGCATTCCAATCCGATCGGCAACGCCTTCGGTTTTGCCGTCTATGAAGAGAACGGCAGGAAGAGACGCACGGAACTCGTTCCGTTCGACCGCATTGTGAAAGATGAGACGGCGAATTCATTGCGGCTGGAGAAGAAAATCAATGACGATTTGCAGGTCGCCATCGTCATCGAACCCGCGACAGGGCCGGAAGGCCTGCGTTTCTCCATGCAGAACACTGGAAAATTGGCGGACACATGCGGTGTCCAGATTCTAAATCGTTCATTCCCAGTCTCGAACAGTGACAATGGCGCGACGGTGGTCGGCTATCGTACAGGCGAACGCGTCGATACAAAGCGGTCGTTGCGGCCCATCACACGGAACTGGGGGACGACCTACAGTTGGGATTCGACGATGGCGATGATGGGGCAGGAAAAGGACGGCTGCGCGCTGCTCGTCAATTGGACGCATCCGCATACGGCTTATACGTTTACATCCAGCTGGACCTACGCGGATGCGATGCCTGGCACGGTTGTGCAGACGATGACGGTGCGGCTTGATCCGGGGGCGACGGAATGTTTCGTCCGTCCGCTGGGCAGGCAATCGTATGTGGGAATCGCGAGGGCGTATCGCCAAGTCGCGATGAATCTGCGACTTGTGAAGACGTGGAAGATGAAGGAGGCGGAATCGGGCCCTGCCGTCCGCAAGATGGCGGGCGCGGCGGATTTCAAGCCGTTCGTGTTCAATCGTAGTGTTCCGACGTCCCGCTACAACCGTTCGGGCAAGGTGGAGACGCATGTCGGCTACACGCTGGACGAAGTCTCGCAGATCGCGGAGCATCTGCACAACGATCTGGGCATTGACAAGGCGATGATGGTTCTGGCCGGATGGATCCATGGCGGCTATGACAACCAGCATCCAGATCCGCTGCCAGTCGCTCCTGAACTCGGTGGAAACGAAGAACTTGTGAAAGCGTCAAAACGCATTCGCGACACGGGCTTTCTCTTCGGCCTGCATGATAACTATCAAGATATGTATGAAGATGCGCCGTCGTGGAGCCCCGACTACGTCGCGAAGAATCGCGACGGTTCGCTCGTGGCGGGCGGAAACTGGGCGGGCGGTCCCTGTTGGATCGTCTGCGCGGAAAAGCAGGTCGAACTCGCAAGCAGAAAGGAAACGAATCTGCCGAAGATTGAAGAGCTGTTCCATCCGACGATTTATTTCATCGATACGATTTTTGCAGCCGGCCTGTACTCCTGCTTCGATCCAAAACATCCTGAAACGCGGGCGGACGATTTGAAATACAAAATTAAGCTTTGTCAGTTGGCGCGCAAGCACTTCGGACTTTTCGGATCCGAAGAGGGCCGCGAATGGGCCGTTCCGTATGCGGACTATATGGAAGGCGTTTTCGGCCATCGCGTCCATTGCAGGGATAAGTCGAACTATTTCCATTCGCATTTTGGTGGCGATTTGATTCCATTGTTCGAGATGGCCTATGGCGACTGCGTGAATCTCTATCCGCATCAAGGCGACCGCGCCGTGCCTGGCCGTGAAGACTACATTATCGCCTGCATCGCCAACGCAGAGGTCCCGCTTTACAATTTCGACAGCCATCTGTATTTCAAGACGCAGTCACATACAACTTCGATTATCCTTGAAAAGGTTGATATGCAACCGCTTGGCGACCGCAAATTCAAAGCGGCCTACACATGGCGGTTCACGGAGGACTATGACAAACAGCTCAACATGTTCGTCCATTTCATCCATGAAAACGGTGAGAAGGAACGCGAAGGCATCGCCTTCCAGGA
>JAGCSE010000096.1 GCA_017964325.1 Victivallales bacterium
AAAGACATGGACGCCAAATTGAAACTCGTGAACAAGACGTTGACGACGGCTCGTGCCGTGATGGCAGACGACGGTTCGGATCTGGCGAAGGATTTCGATGCCTTGATTGCGAGAGGCAACCGCGGCGCACCGACCCTTGAGAGGCCGTGGAGAACGGCGGATTTGGTAAAACGCCTTGCGGCGGTTGATTTTACGAAGAAATGGCAGGCGAATCTTCTGGGCGAATACAAGGCTCATCCGGGCGCCCGCAACTATCCGGGCATGCCGCCGAAGGACAGCCCGCGTCTCGCGGAAAAGATCGTGACGATTGATCTGTCCGTCCCCCGCTGGCATAGCACGGGCGTGTTCGCCGTCGCCGGCGAGCCGTTGACGGTGACGATTCCGGAAGGCCAGCAGGGTCTCCGCCTGAGAATCGGTACGACGACCTGCAACAATACGCGCCATGACCACTGGGAGCGCATGCCCCGCGTCGATATGGAAATCCCGCTCGAACAGACGACAACGACCGTCACAAGCCCCTTTGGCGGTCTGGTTTACATCATCGTTCCCGCTGAAAAAGCCGCACCGAAGACGCCCGCCGGCTCCACGATGGACGGCAAGATTGACGTGACGTTCAAGAACGGTTGCGCGGCCGTCTGGTATGTTGTCGGCCGCGACAATCTGGACGACTGGAAGCGCATGCTGGCGGAATGCCCCGCCCCCCGCGGCGAAATCGAAAGCGACAAGGTGATCCTCTCTGTCAAGAAGGAAGACCTGCTGGCCATCCAGGACAAGAATCCGGACGATTTGATGAAAGTCTGGGCCACCGTGGCGGATCTTGACGCGACGCTGACGGACATCCCGCTTGTCCGCAAGTCCCCCGAACGCTTCTGCATGGACGATCAGCTCTGCGCGGGCTACATGCACGCCGGCTATCCGATCATGCTTCCGTCCCATACCGCCAAGGAACTGCTGGACGCCGATTTCCTCCGCACGAAAGGCGACTGGGGCTTCTTCCATGAAATCGGCCACAACCACCAGAACTACGACTGGACGTTTGACGGCACGGGCGAAGTGACGGTCAATTTCTTCACGCTGTACGTCATGGAGAAGATGTGCGGTTTCAAGCCACGCGAAACGCGCATGACCATCAAGCAGGGCGAAGACTTGGTGAAACGCTGGAAGGAAAAGGGTCAGACGTATGATCAGTGGAAGAGCGACCCGTTCCTCGCGTTGGAAATGTTTGTCCGCCTGCAGGTTGCATACGGCTGGGAGCCATTCGAGAAGATGTTCAAGGAATATCGCACGTTGGCCGATGCCGAGCGTCCGAAGAACGATGACCAGAAGCGCGACCAGTGGGTCATCCGCTTCTCCAAGTTTACGAATGCGAACATCGCGTCCGTCTTCGACGCATGGAAGGTTCCGATCAGCGAAGAGGCCCGCAAGGCCTGTGCGAAATATCCTGCGGCGAATGAAGCCATCTTCGCCGGGCTGCGCTAAGTGGCTGAAACAGAAAATTCAAGCATGAAACAGGCGGCCGCCCTAAAGTGAAGGGCGGCCGCCTATTTTTTTGAAACGGCGTGAAAATCAAGACTCATGAGGCCTTGACTCGCACGATGGTTCCATTACTGCTTGTTGACGATGATGCCGTCTCCATAGACAGCGCTCTCAATGGAGATGCCAAAAATGGTGTTGTATTAGTGATGGCGTCGTCCTGACAAATGTAATGACGGCACCCCTCTGTCGTACGCAAAACACGCCACTTTCACGTCGTGTCTTGCCTCCAAAGTTTTCCTGACGTGAAGACGTGAGCACAGCATAAAACAATTTTGGAGGATGATTTATGGAAATATCTGTAATTCAAATAGTTATGGCGATAATTGAGTAAATGTAGTTTTGAGCCTTTTCTGTAAAATGCTGGAAATCATGGACATGGATTAAACTGTTCTTTATGAGTTTCCATGATTTCTTATGATTCATTATGATAATATATGATTCTCTATGATAATGAAAAGAATTTCTTGAATATTCCTTTTACTGTGCTATAGTCTGTTTTTGTCAGTCAATTCATTTGTTATTTTAAGTTTTTAGATTATACTATAATAGGTTGGTAAAAAGATGGGCAGAAAAGACATGGCTGCAAAGGCGCTGATGAGGCGCAACGACGTGTTTGCGGACGCGTTCAACACGCTGTTCCGGCGGGCGGGGTTCTCCGTTGACGCGGGGAGCCTGGTGGAGAGGAACCCGGAGATTGTCGTGCCGTTCGTCTGGCGGCGCGGCGGATGGATGGGCCGCATGAATGATCTCGTCAACAAGGGGATCGTGCGCCGCATGGGGAATACCGACTGCGTGCTGATGTGCCTTGAAAACCAATCGGAAGTGGCGCTGGACATGCCGTTAAGGAATCTGCTTTCGGCGGGGGGCCGATGGGAGGTCTGCCGGGAGATGCAGGAGCAGAGGAACTTGGCGGAGGGGAAGCTGAAGGACGACGCGGAGTTCCTTTCTGGGCTTCGCCGCGGCGAGCTGCTGCCGCCGGTCGTCGTGCTGGCGCTGTATCTTGGCAAGAAGCCATGGAGCGGTCCGATGCGTCTGCAGGAAATGGTTGACGTGAGGAACCCGGAGCTGCGCGCGTTCATGGCGGACTGCCCCACGAACGTCGTGTCGCTCGTCGATCTGGCTGAAGATATGGTTTGGGGCATGAAATCGCATCTCCGGCCACTGTCGTGGCTTCTGCGGACGCAGGACGACGACGGGGAGATGCTGCGTAGGGCGCGGGCGGATCCGTTGTTCCTTGATGCGCCGTCCGTGCTGTATCGTACATTCAATGAATTGACGGGGGCCGATCTGGCGGTCCCAAGGCAAAAGGAGCATAACAACATGTGTCTGGCAATCGAGAAGATGAAGGAAAAGGGCCGCCGGGAAGAGCGGAAGAAAGCCTTGAAGGTGCTCGAGAAGGAACGTGAGAAGTCTTCGAAGGCTCTTGAGAAAG
>JAGCSE010000097.1 GCA_017964325.1 Victivallales bacterium
ATCATTAATCATTAATCATTAATCATTAAGCATGCAGCCGGAAGGATTTCGCCTATGCTTTCATGGAAACCGAGCATCGCCTCGCCGTCCAGCGGCGTCGCCGTTTTGTTGATGATGACAAGCGGCGTATCGCGTTTCCGTGCATCAGGAAGCCCCGCCGCTGGATAGACTGCCAGCGATGTACCCAAAACCATCACCATATCCGCCTCCTGCATCGCTTTGTAGGACGCCATGAGCGCATTTTGCGGAAGCATTTCGCCATAGAAAACAATGTCGGGCTTCATCACGCCCATGCAGTTCGGTTCATGCCTGACGACCTTTCCAGACCGCAATTGCGCATCCAACGCTTTCGCAGGCACTTGGCAACCGCATTTACGGCATGTCAGCGACAGCATCCCGCCATGGAGTTCATATACTGTCTTCGAGCCCGCCTTCTGGTGCAGACCGTCGATGTTCTGCGTCGCGACCGTCACCTTCTTCCCGTATTTCTCCTCCAGTTCATGAAGAGCCAGATGCCCCGCGTTCGGTTCTGATTTCATAATGGAATCATACAACGGCGCAATGATTTCAAAGAAGCTGGAGGGGTTTCTGTTGAAATTGTCCAAATCGAACACCTCCTCGCTCGTGTAGGAGTACACGCCGTTCGATGAACGAAAATCCGGTATTCCGCTTTCCGTTGACATTCCCGCGCCAGAAAGCACGGCGATTTTAGTCGCTTTCCGCAATAGTTCTGCAAATTGCGAGATTTTCGCTTCTTTTTCCATATCCTTTCTCCTTGTTTTTAAACAACTGTTTGATTTTTTCCTCTTTTTATCCCGTTCACGGCTTAAAAAATAGCAATTGTCAACTATATTAATATAATGTATGTTTTGAAGATTATGTCTTTTTTCAGAAAAAAACAGCGCAAGGAAATTTTTGAACGATGAAAAGCAGTGCCTACCAGCAAGCCGGTGTCGATATCGATCTCGCAACGAACCTTCTCAAAAGCGTCAAGGCGAAGATATCCTCCACACGGCGGCCCGAAGCCCTCGCCCCGATCGGCGGCTTCGGCGGCCTTTTCCAAATAGATTTGACCAAATGGAAGAAGCCTGTCATGGTGACGTCCATCGACGGCGTCGGCACGAAGCTCATGGTCGCCGCGATGTGCAACCAACACACGTCCGTAGGACATGATATCGTCAACCACTGCATCAACGACATCGCCGTCCAAGGCGCGGAACCCGTCTATTTCATGGACTACATCGGCATCGGCAAACTTCGTTCGCCGTTGTACGAGAACGTGTTGACGGGTATTGCGGATGCCTGCCTCGCACAGAACGTCACGCTCATCGGCGGCGAGACGGCGGAAATGCCCGGTATGTACGGAAATGACTACGATCTCGTTGGTTGCATCACAGGTATCGTCGAAAAGGACGAAATCATCACAGGCGAAAACATCAAGCCCGGACATGTCGCGCTCGGTCTTGCCTCCGTCGGCCTCCATACCAACGGCTTCTCGCTGGCCCGTAAAGTTTTGTTTGAAAAGGCGGGCTTCACCGTTGACTCCAAGCCTGCCGAACTCGGCGGCGAAACCGTCGGCGAAGCCCTGCTGAAACCGCACCGCTGCTACTGGCCCGCCATCCGCGAAGCGATGGCCCGCAAGCTCCCGCTGGACGGTATCGCCCACATCACGGGCGGCGGCCTCTACGACAATGTGCCGCGCATCCTGCCGGAAGGCGTCAGCGCCGAATTCGACGCGTCGTCCATCGATGTTCCGGCCATTTTCAAGCTTATCGGCAAGCTCGGCGACATCGAAAAGCACGAAATGTATCGCGTCTTCAACATGGGCGTCGGCATGGTGTGGTTCATCCCCGAAGCCGTTGTCGCTGAATGTATTGACATCTGCAAGGCTTGCGGCATCGAAGCGCACGTCGTCGGTCGCGCCGTCGAGGGCAACAAGATGTCGCATGTCCTGAATGCTTAATTTTCCAACGGATCATCCAACATGCCCGGCTCCATCGCAGAAGAACTATTGAGAATACTCGCCTTACAAAAGGCGAAAGGCGTGCGCTATGCCTGGCTGTCGCCGCAAAATGCCCAAGCGTTCTTCTTCTCCAATCCACAAATCAATACACGGCAAAATTTTACGCAACCACCTGCCGCACCATACCAGCAACCGCCCGCAAGGCAACAGCAACCGCCGCCCGTTCAGCAGCAACCCGTTCAGCAGCAGCCCGTTCAGCAGCAGCCCATGCAGCCGATGCAACGTCCGTCTTTCCAGACAGCGCGCCCGCAGCTACAGCCACAAGGCCCAGTCGAAATCCACGCGGCGCCACCTGCCGCCGGCATGGACTGGGAGCCGTTGAAAGAGGCCATCTTTTCCTGCCGCGCCTGTCCGCTTTATGCAGGAAAGAAGAACTACGTCATGGAAGACGGTTTCCGCCATGCCCGTGTCATGTTCATCGGCGAAGGTCCTGGAGAAGAAGAAGATAAGCAGGGCGTCCCATTCGTCGGCCGTGCAGGTCAACTGCTGACGCGCATGATCCACGCCATGGGGCTGGATCGCTCGGCGCAAGACGCTGAACACGGCTGCTACATCGCGAACATCGTCAAATGCCGCCCACCAGGCAACCGCAATCCGGAATCGGACGAAGCCGCCGCATGCCTGCCGTATCTCAAACGACAGATTGAACTTGTCAAGCCGGAAGCCATCATCCTGCTCGGCGCCGTCCCGCTCAATTTCCTCATGAACCGCAAAGGCATCACCGCCGCCCGCGGCAAATGGCTCGACTATCAGGGCATTCCCGTCATGCCAACGTTCCATCCTGCCTATCTCCTTCGCTTTGAACGTACAAGGGAGAAATTCATCGAAGAGAAGCGAAAAGTCTGGTCGGACCTCCAGCAGGTCATGGCGAGGCTTGGTCTTCAACAACCTGGAAAACCATAACATAATCAACCTATACTATAAAAAGGACATCCATGAAATCATTTCTGCGCCATGCCAGCTTGACCGCCGTTCTCCTCTTCGCCGTTACCCTTTCCGCACAGGAGGCAACGCAAGAAAACAGCAATGCTAAGCCCCCTCTGCCCCAGAAGCTCTCCCTCGCGGAAGCAAAGAAAATAGCATTGGAATCCAATCCGTCTCTCCAAATGACCGTCGCCAGACTGCAGGCCGCCGCCGCGCAGCTCCAGCAGTCTCAAGCGGATTACATGCCGACGCTAGATCTGAACGCATCCGTCCAGCGCACACAGGAAGTCCCTCAACAGAATGGCGGTACAGGACGTTCGCATTTCACAACTTACAATGCAGGAGCTTCCTTCTCGTGGACGCTCTACGACGGCATGGCCCGCAAATATGACAACATGGCCAAGCAACTCGGTGTTAAGATTGCAGAATCCAACCATGAAGATGCACGCCGTTCCCTTCTGCTCTCCGTCGCAACGGCTTATTACGACTCATTGCTCGAAGTCGAAAACATCCGCATTGCCAAGGAAGACCTCAAATACAACATCGACCTGCAGGACACCGCACAGAAGAAGCTCTCCCGCGGCGCGGGCAACCGTTCCGACGTCCTGAATTTCCAAATCAAGGCCAAAGGAGCCGAATCCAACCTTATCCAAGCCGAGCAGAATCTCAAAATCCGTCACTACACGCTTGCGCAGCTCCTCGGCTATTCACCTTCGGAAATTCCTGAAGGTTTTGAACTTATGCCAGCAGACGACTATTCGAAAGATGCGGAACTCCCATCCATCGCCGCCTGCATAGAATATGCCTTCGAACACCGTCCGGACATTGCCGCACAGCAAGACGCCATGATGCGGCAGAGCGCCCTCGTCAACTACTACGACAGCGCAAATATGCCTCAATTGAATCTATTCGCCGACTACGGCCTCACGCGCCGCAGCAATCCGCATTTCTCCCATCGCGACGACTCCCTCGTCTTCGGCGCCCAAGTCCGCTGGAACGTCTTCAACGGCAACAAGACACGCGCAAGAGTCGCCGAAGCATACGCAGGCGTTCTGGAACAACGAGCCGCTCTCGACGCGTTGAAACAGGATATTGAAAAGCAAGTCGCCAACCAGCACACAGCCACCCTGGAGGCACGCACCCTCGCAGACCTGAAGCTTGAAACCGCCAAGCTCGCCGAAGAAACCCGCGATCTCGTACGCACGGAATACAACATCGGGCGTGTCACCGCCACCCGCCTCAACGAAGCCCAGACGGATCTCACCAATGCCCAGGGGGCCCGCGCAAAGGCCATCATCCTCTACTGGCAGTACCGCGAAAACCTCGCTGCCACCATCGCAAAAAACATTGAAACGACAAAATAACCCTTTATCGCAATTGATAAAGTTGATTTTTTGCATTCAGTCATTAATGTTTATCGAAAGTATTTTTCACGGCAGCGGATGCTGCCCTACGAAATGGGCCATCAGGAGCAGGATTCATGAAAGTCATCATTTTGCCGAATGACAAAGCTGTGGCGAAATATGCCTATCAACTTGTCAAGGACAGGATTGACTTGGGAATCAACGCCATCGGACTGCCCGCAGGTGAAACGCCGCTCAAACTCTACGCTGAAATCGCAAAAGGCTTCAAACGCGGCGAACTCGACTTTTCGGGTGTCCGCGCCTTCTGCACGCACGAATATCTCGGCGTTTCGGAAAATGACGATAGAAGCTGTCGTAGGTTCCTTGACGACAACCTCTTCTGCAATATCAACATCAATCCGGATTGGATATACTCGCCAAACGCCATGGCGGAGGATTTTGTCACCGAATGCCAGAACTATGAAGACGACATGGACTATCTCGGCGGCGTAAAACTGCAAATCCTCGACATCGGCCGCAATGGTCGCGTCGCCTACAACGAGCCAGGCTGCTCCCTCAACTGCCGTGCAGGGCTCGTCGCATTCTCCAAGGAAACGCAAGACGAACTCCGCCCATATTTCCCAAAGGATGAATCCATCCCCAAATTCGCCCTCTCCATCGGCATCGGTACTATCATGGACGCAGACGAATGTCTCGTTCTTGCAACAGGTTCCGAAAAAGCCGATGCAGTCGCCGCCATGGTTGAAGGCCCTGTCTCCACATCCTGCCCTGCTTCCGCTCTCCAATACCACAACACTTGCATCGTCGTCATCGACGATGCTGCCGCCGCAAATCTAAAACGCATCGACTTCTACAAAGCCACAGTAAATGCAGAAGAACAAGCCTACCAGTATCTTATGAATGAAAGGAAACTGAACGGCATCGACTAGTATATTTCAATCACATATAAAGTAAAAAACGGCTGCCAGTAGCCACCAAAACAAGAGGACAAATCCATGAACATCGCAATCGTTGGCTTCGCACATGGCCACTACAACGCGTACTGCACCCAGTGGGCCGCCCATCCAGAATGGGACATCATCCCTACAAAAGGCTGGGATCACGACATCGCAAGACTGACGCAAAATGCTCAGAATCTGAAACTTGACGCCGTTGAAAGCCTGGACGATCTCGTCAAAGACACCTCCATTGACGCCTTCCTCATCACCGCCGAAACCTCCCTCCACGCCGATCTCGTCGAAGCCATCGCCCCCGCAAGAAAGCCCATCGCCCTCCAGAAGCCAATGGCACTTACGCTCAAGGAAGCCGACCGCATCATCAACGCCGTCGAAAATAACCACACCCCCTTCACCATGCTTTGGCAGATGCGCTGCGACCCGCAAAACCAGTGGATGAAGAAATTCATGGAAAGCGGCATCCTCGGCCAAATCTTCCAGTTCAGAAGACGCCACAATCTCGGTCTCTGCCTCAATCCCGCCAACGCCAACATCTGGCATTGCATCCCAGAACTCAACCGCGACATTTGGGCAGATGACTGCGCCCACCCCGCCGACCTCATCTACTGGCTCTTCGGTATGCCCAAATCCGTAACTGCCGAAATTGAAACACTCTACAATCCGCAGATGCCCCATGACAACGGCGTTGTCATCTTCCGCTATCCCGACAAGAAGCTCATCGCGGAAGTCGCCTGCTCCTTCACCGCCTCCGCCGCTGAAGTCACAACGGAAATCTACGCTGAAAAAGGCACTGTCGTCCAACGCTATGGCGATGCCGTCACATCCTCCATGCCGCGCGATCCAGACGCCGTCGGCTTAAAGTACTATTTGACATCTGATAAGAAATGGTACAACTGCACACAGTGGCCCTCCCCCAACTCGCAGGCTGTCCGTATCGGCGGTCTCGCACAACCCATGGCGGAATTCTTCCATGGTCAGCGCCCCCCCATCTGCACGGCATTTGAAGGAAAAGAATCCCTCAAGCTGGTTATCGCCTCCCTCATCTCCTCCGTCGAAGGCCGCCGCGTCTATATGGACGACCCGCTGATCGCCAATTTCCCGCTCCCCCTGAAACGCGGACTGATTTAAGACACTGATTCCCATTATATAATAAAAATTTAACTAACACAAAGGCACAATCATGAGCAAACCAAATCTGCTTCTCATCGGCATTGACTCCCTGCTTTCCAAGCACATGAGCTGCTATGGCTATTTCCGCCACACCACCCCCTACATGGACAAATTCGCGGAAGGCGGCACCCTTTTTGAAAACTATTTCTCGCCCCACATCCCGACGACGCCCGGCTACGCCTCCATGTTCACCGGTCTGGACTGCTTCGGCGACAACACCGTCGCCCTCCGTCACCAAGGCCCCATCAGCGGCAAGACGCTCGCCGAAATCCTCAACGATGAAGGCTACAACACCACCTGCATCGGCTTCCGCGGCAACGCCGCCGCCCGCGGCTTCCAGACCTATCTGGATTTCGCCAACTGGAACGCCGGCGAAGACGGAAAGGCCCACAAGGCTGAAAATCTGAACAACGCCTGCCTGCCCGAACTCCGCCGCCTCGCCGCCGAAGACAAGCCGTGGTTTCTCTTCCTCCGCCACATGGATCCCCATACGCCGTACCTCCCGCCGCGTCCGTTCGACCGCCTCTTCTACGAAGGCAACGAATACGATCCGAACAACCACTCCATGGATCCCGTCTTCTCCTTCAAGCCGTTCTGCGACTATTTCATGGACTGGATGCCCACCGGCCCCAACGGCGAACTGCTGACGGACAAGGACTATGTCATCGCCCAGTACGACGGTGCCGTCTGCTACATGGACACCTGCATCAAGAACATCTTCACCACGCTGACCACGCTCGGACTCGACGACAACACGATCGTCGTCATCACCTCCGACCACGGCGAAACCCTCTATGACCACGACTGCTTCTTCGACCACCACTCCATCAACGACAACACGCTCTGCGTGCCGCTGATCATCCGCTGGCCCGGCCATGTTCCCGCCGGCAAACGCATCAAAGGCTGGGGCCGCCATCAGGATTTCGTCCCCACGCTCATGGATCTTATGCAGATTGATCCGAAAGTCAAATTCGACGGCGAATCCCTCATGCCGCTCGTCCGTGGCGAAAAGGCCTCCAACTGCTCCGAATTCTACATCACGGAATGCACGTGGATGCGCAAGCACGGTTGGCGCACGCCGCAGTGGAAACTCATCCGCGCATTGGAACCGGACTTCCATTTCAAGCCTGAAGTTGAACTGTTCGATCTGATCAACGATCCGGAGGAGAACATCAACGTCGCCGAGCAGAATCCCGACATCGTCGCCACCTTGACGGCCCGCATGAACGCCTTCATCGCGAAGCGCGAAAAAGAGACTGGAGCCACCAACCCGATGTTCCGCCAGGAATACTGGCACGGCCATACGGAAGTCGGCCCGTATTTCACCTCCTCCCAGCAGGCCTACGACACGATGCACATCGGCAGCGCCCGCCAGGCTGCGAAACTCCAGTCCAAGACGGAGAAATAAATCGCCGTATTTGAAACGCCGCCCAGCCTTTCATAGGTGGGCGGCTTAACCGTTCATTATAATCTACATAACTCATTATGAAAACACCAATCAGAGTAGCGGTCATCGGCTGCGGTCCCATCGGGAATCGCCACGCCGATCTGCACAAAGCCAATCCCATGGCAGAACTTGTCGCCGTCTGCGACATCCGCAAAGACCGTTGCGACGCATCAGCGCAACGCCTTGGAGTCCAAGGCTTTTATGATGCGCCGACCATGCTGGCCACCATCAAGCCGGACGTCGTCTCCGTCGCCACCGGCGGCATCGAATACGGTTCCGACCATTTTCTCCCCACCATCCAGGCACTTGAAGCAGGCTGCCACGTTCTTTGCGAAAAACCTATCTGCAACACGATTCCCGAAGCGGAAATGATGGTCGCCACCGCAAAGAAATACAACCGCTGCTTCGGCATCGACTTCAACCACCGTTTCACCGAAGCGGCGAAAGTCGCGAAGAAATGGGTTGACGACGGCCTCATCGGCCAGCAGCTTTTCATCAATATGTCCATGTGGATCAAGAACCCCAACGAAAGCTCTCCATTCTATATGGTAAAGGCTTTGAATCCGCATTCAGTCGATGTCATGCGCCATTTCGGCGGCGACATCGTCGCCGTGCAGGCCTTCGTCACGAAGGCCCCAGGCCGCACGATTTGGACGACCATGTCCATGAATGTCAAGTTCAAGTCGGGCGCCGTCGGCCATCTGTCCGCCAGCTATGACATCGAACGCGGCCATCCCATGGAACGTTGCGAAGTCGCCGGCATCAAAGGCCGTTTCGTTCTCGAAGACATGTGGCGCGAAGCCACGCTCTATCCTGCTGGCAATCTCATCAAGCAGGTCTATACGAACCCTGTGTTCGGCGGCCACCGCGATTTCGTCGATACTTTCCAGAACCGTCTCGCCACCTTCATCCAGCAGGTGGCCGACGACACGCCGCCCGAACTAATCAACGGTTCGGGAGCCGACGGCCTCGCCGCCCAGAAGGTTCTGCAGGGCGCCATCGATTCCATCGAATCCGGCGGACAGCTCGTGTGGCTCTAATTCAATGCTTAATGCTTAATGCTTAATGCTTAATGCTTAATGCTTAATGCTTAATGCTTAATGCTTAATGCTTAATGATTAATCATTAAGCGTATTGTTTGAATTGCCGCGTATGTTTTTATGATCTAAATTCCTGCGCGGCAATTTCTGCATCTATGCGCAACTGTGAAAAAATAGGAACCATCATGTTCAAATTCGTCCTTTCAAGTCTCATGCTTTCCGTTACGGCCGCAGTCGCGCAGAACACGGCGGAACTTGTCCAGAAAACGCCGATCGCCAACGTCTGGGCGGGTCATCCCGTCGGCTTCGATTTTAAGCTCCACAAAGGACGTTTTTACATCGCATACTACGACGACCAACGTCGCATGACCGTCGCCACGTCGCCAATCGACAAGCTTGAATGGAACTATCATATCATGCCTTCAAGCACTGGATGGGACTCCCACAATTACATCACGATGACGTTCGACGACGACGATTTCATCCATCTCTCCGGCAACATGCACGCCTGCCCGCTCATCTATTTCCGCACGGAGAAGCCGTTGGACATCACGTCGTTCAAACGCATCGAATCCATGACAGGCGAACGGGAAAAACACTGCACCTACCCGCAATTCATGCGCGGCGCGTCCAACGAACTCATCTTCCACTACCGCGACGGTGGCTCAGGAAACGGCGACGAAATCTACAACGTCTATGACCACAAGACGCAGACGTGGTCGCGGCTGCTCGACAAACCGCTTTCGGATGGCAAAGGCCAGATGAACGCCTATTTCGCCGGCCCGGTCGTTGGCCCCGACGGCTATTTCCATCTCGCATGGGTCTGGCGGGACACGCCCAGCTGCGACACAAACCATGACCTCTCCTATATGAAGAGCAAGGATATGAAGCATTGGGAGACCGCCGCAGGAACGCCCATCGACCTGCCTGTCACGCTCGAAACTCCGAATCTCATCGTTGATCCAACACCACGCACGAAGAGCGGCATGATCAACATGGGCATCGGTATCGGCTTCGACTTGCAGAAACGTATCGTCATCAACTATCACAAATACGACGAAAAAGGCTTCAGCCAAATCTACAACGCCCATTGGGAAAACGACAAATGGAACATCATTCAGACCAGTGACTGGGATTGGCGTTGGGAATTCACCGGAGGCGGCAGCGTCCCATGCCTTGTGCAAGCTTCAAATATCTACATCAACCACGAAGGCCTCCTTGCGCAGAATTTCCGCAACGAAAAGAAAGGCCACGGCATCTGGAAAATCAATCCGAATACGCTGAAGCCTGAAGGCTTCCTTAAACCACCCGTCAAAGACAAAATGCCCGAAGGATGGGGCCGAATGGAAGGCAACTTCCCTGGCCTTGGTCGCTCCGTTCGACATCTAGCAGGGGCTGACAACCTACACTATCTCTTTGTATGGGAGACACTTGGTGCCAACCGCGACCGCCCTCGCCCCGAACCTTGGCCCGAACCTTCCACGCTAACACTTTGGATTGTAAAAGGCAATATTTAGGGGTTAGTGATTA
>JAGCSE010000098.1 GCA_017964325.1 Victivallales bacterium
CCGACGAGGCTCTCGTCGCATGGGACGCATGGGTGGAAAATCTTGTGCTCCATTTCCGTGATCGCGTCGATGAATGGGCGATGTGGAACGAGCCGGACATTTCGAAGGAAAATTCCATGGACGCCATCGTGGATTTCAACATCCGAACGGGAACCATCGTCCGCAAGTTGGCTCCAAACAGCAAGATAGCAGGTTTTTCACTGGCCCATTCCGATGCGGCGTATTTCGAAAAATGCCTCACACAATTGAAGGAAAAAGGCGCAGACAACCTGTTCGATTCCTATATCTACCATGGATACAAATACAATCCGGACGAAGCCTCGGACAATGGCCTGAAACTGAAGGCCGTACTCGCGAAGCTTGGCATTCGCGGCGTGTTGCGGCAGGGCGAGAACGGCTGCCCGTCCGAAGAGACGCAGAAGTTCGCTCTGCGAGATTATCCGTGGACGGAGCTTTCACAGGCCAAGTGGGACTTGCGGCGTTTCATTGGCGATTTCTGCACGGGCGTTCATTCATCCGTCTTCACGGCGTGCGACTTCAATCATATCGGCCGTCAAATCAACCGCAAAGGACTGCTGATGGCGGATGAAAACCACAACGTCATCCGCCCAAAACTGGTCTATGGCGCGATCCCGAACATGACGACGCTGTTCAATGATCTTCTGGAGCCAGCCGTCGGCATGGGTGCGATTCGCTATAGCAAACAGACGCAGTTCTTTACATTTAAGAATAGAGGAAAGAAACTGGCCGTCTTCTGGGATCGCTCCAGTACCCCCTCCAATGAAACGGCGACTGGCAGTGCAGACATCCTAATGAGAGATTTCGCTTTCCGTGAGCCTGTGATTATTGACGTGCTTTCCGGCAACGTCTATCAACTGCCACCAGAATCCGTCAAGAATTGTGGTGAGTTTACAGTTTACACGGAAATCCCCTGTGCGGACACGCCTTTTGTTCTGTGCGATAAATTATTGGTTAACATTGGTTAAGAATCTGAATGAGGCGTTTTGTTAAAATGGTGTTTTGAGTGGCTTGAAAGTTAACGAATGTTAATTATATTAACATTCGTTCATATTTTTAAGCAATGTTTTTTTAAAGGAAAACATCATGGAGAAAGAAATTCAGATTCGGCAGGAAGAGACTGTTGATTATCGTACAACGGAGAATCTAGTGCGAGAGGCGTTTTGGAATGTGTATCGTCCAGGTTGTCTGGAACATTTTGTACTTCACGAGTTTCGGCAACGTCCAGAGTTCTGCCCCGAATTGGATTTGCTCCTGTTCCGTAGAGGGGAATTGATTGGACAAGTGATGTACGTAAATAACATTCTACGGCTTTCAACAGGCAGTGAATTGCCTATTCTAACTCTGGGCCCCATCTGCATTCATCCGAAATATCAACGACAGGGCTATGGCAAGCTGCTGCTTGACTATTCGCTTGAACTGGCCAGCAAAACCGAGGCGGCTGGCGTGTTTATGGAGGGAAACATTAGCTTCTACGGGAAGTCTGGTTTTGTGGTTGCATCCACTCTGAACATTCATTATATGGATGAACCTGCCGATGATCCTGTTCCCTATTTCCTTTGCAAAATATTGAAAAATGGTGTTTTACATTGTGGAGAGGCACGTTATCGAGTCCCGGAGGGATACTTGGTTGACGAGAAACAGGCCGAGGAGTTCGATCGTCAGTTTCCTACGAAAAAACGCCTGAGACTGCCTGGGCAACTTGTCTGAAAATGAGAGGAAGATACGGTGCGAAAGACAAAGGAACTAATTTTGCAGACGGCGCTCCGCCTATTTTCCCAAAAAGGCTTCGAGGGAGTTAGTGTACGGGACATGGCAGGGGAACTGGAGCTTACCGCCCCTGCGCTTTATGTCCATTTCAAGAACAAGCAGGAGATTTTGGAGGCTATTTTGATGCGGATGGAGGAACGGGATGCCGAACTATCCTCTCAAGACAGTGTTCCTTCCATGTCTTTTGAGAAAGCTCCAGAAGCATATATCCATGTAGAAATGTCACGCTTGGAGGCTTTTACGCTGGATATCTTCCGATATTGGACGGAGGACGAATTCGCCGTCTGTTTTCGCCATCTATTGACCATTGAGCAGTATCGAGACGAGCGTTTCGCAGCATTGTTCCAGCAATATTTAGGCCGTGGTGTCATTCAATATCTGGAAGATATCTTCAGGTTAAATTTTCCTTGTGGCGATTCACATCAGATGGCGCTGGCATACTTTGCGCCGATACCCTTTTTTATGGGCCAATATGATGTAACAACGACAAAGAAAGGCAGGGCGGAAATCGTTCTGGCTCTGCAAAATCATTTGCGGGAGTTTATGTGTAGGCTGCCTGGAGATCCTATAACTCCCAAGCCAACAATTAAAAACATTGAAAAGAACGCTTGAAAAAATATGAAATGCAGATATAAAGTAATAAAATGGACAATTGTAGGCAAACATCAAAAGATTTGAAGCATATATATTTTGATGTTTTATTAAAAATATAATCAATGCGTATGATAAAACCATGAAACGTGAAACAATAGAAACATTGGCGAGGTTGCGGCGGAAAGTCTTGGATTCGGACAACCAGGCTTGTTTTATCGAGCGTGAAGAACTGTTGCGCAAATATGCTTCAAAGGTGCTGAGTCAACCGCTAGAGGAACGCTATCGCGTTGAGTTTGAATTGCTAATGGATAATCTATCGACGCCGATTGACGATGATGACGTTTTCGCAGGCAGGATGCTGGAAGGGCGTTGGACGTATAAGGAAGGCTTCAGCCGCAACGGTTTGTCGTCGCCAGGCCATATCACATTGGCTGTTGAACGTGTGCTGAAGATTGGGCTGCAAGGGATTGCAGAAGAAACAGCGCAAAACGCAGAACGGATTGGAACGGTTGAGGCGCTGTATTTTTCACGACAGACGACGGCTTGCGTGGAAGCCATACGGCGTTACTGCCTGCGTTATGCAGGCATGGCGGAATCGATGGGCAAGAAGGAGATGGCGCGGGCGTTGCGGCAGGTGCCGTATGGACCTGCGTATGATTTGTTTTCGGCATTGCAGTCGGTGTGGATGTTGCAGTTTATTTGCAGCACGATTTGCGCCGCGCGTGATTTCGCGCCAGGTCGTCTGGATATCTGTCTTGCACCATATTGCAATGGTGACCGTGAGAGGATGACGGAGCTGTTTGCGTTTTTTCTGATGAAATTCAACGAAATCACGGGGACGTGCACGGACAATTATCTTCGGAAGCCAGTGCCGTGCGTCGCAAGCAAGCAATACATTACGCTTGGACCGGAATATAATATCATTGACGAACTGTTGGTTGAAGCGGCATCGGAAGTGCAACTGCCGCAACCGATTCTGAATTTCCGTATAGGAAAGGACTATGGGCTGGCGGCGAAGGCGGCGCATCTGCTTGGACCACAATGCAATTTCTT
This sequence comes from Victivallales bacterium, assembly GCA_017964325.1. Next base: position 3,436 of record JAGCSE010000098.1, read on the forward strand.
TAACGACAATTTGATAACTAATAAATTACTCAATAGTGGAATTTTGCCTGCTGATGCCGTTAATTATTCATTCACGGCGTGCAACCGTGTGGACCTGCCAGGGCGGCTGTACAATATTATGCAGCGGATTGATTCCTTCACGGACAGTTGCGGATGGTTCTATCGAGCGATGATGGAGGCGGATGATGTAGGGGGCGTGCTTCCGAAACTGCGGGAGGTTGCCCATGTGGAAATCATCAACATGATGAATGGTCGCAAATCACCTTATTCCAAGGGATTATGCTTTCATTTTGAATCGCTATTCATCGATAGCTGTGTTCAAAGCTGTAAAGATATTTGGCGGAAAGGCGCGGAAAACTACCGCTGGTTACATTTGATGTTCATGGGAATCGGCACGATGGCGGACAGTCTTGTTGCGTTGGAAAAACTGAGCGAACGCTACAACTATGCTGAAATCAAGGAGATATTGCGTTCTGACTATGACGGTTATGAAGCGTTGCGGCAGGAAATCATTCGTGATTTTCCCAAATATGGGAATGGTGACAAAACGGTCGATTCCAAGGCCGCAGAAATCGGCAACTTGCTCATCGACGTGTTTGAGGAAGCGGCTCGGGAAGAAGGCTATCTGGCCATGCCGTCGTTCTATTCGCTGACGTTGCATCGCGACTATGGCCTGCACATTGGCGCGACACCGAACGGCCGGAAGGCAGGCACGCCGATCAGCGAAAATCAGTCACCAACGTATGGCGCGGATCATCATAGCCCGACGGCGCTGTTGCAAAGTGTTGCGTCGCTGCCGCTTAAACGTTGCATCTGCGGCGGGCTGAATCTGAAATTCGGCTTCAAACCGTCAGAGGAGACGCTTGAAGCGATGATGAAAAGCTATTTTGCAATGGGCGGACAGCATCTCGGTTTCACGATGGTCAACCGCGAGACATTGGAAAAAGCGCGGCAGCATCCGGAGGAATACCGGACGCTTCTCGTGCGCAAGACGGGATTTTCGGAATACTTCATCGCGTTATCCCCTGCGGAGCAACAGGATATGATTGACCGGACAGAGTATTGATTCCGTTTACGGAGAAGATTTTTATTTGAGCAAGGCGTCTTTCAGACGGTTCAGCGCTTCCATGAGATTGGAACGCGGTGTGCCAATGTTGAGACGCATGAAGCCTTCGCCTCCAGGACCGAACATCTCGCCGTCGTTCAGGGCGAGATGCGCCTTGTTGATGAAGAAATCGTTCAGTTGCTCATGGTTCATGCCGAGGCCGCGGCAATCAAGCCAGACCAGGAAGGAGGCCTGTGGCCGCAAGGCCTTGATGCCGGGGAGGTCTTTTTCGCAGAAACGGATGACGAAATCTATGTTGTCCTGCAGGTAGGCGATCATTTTCCGCCGCCATTGTTCGCCATGCTGGAAGGCGGCGACAGCGACGATCGGGGAGAACATCGGCGGTTCGCTGAATTCGTTCATCTCCAACCAATCGAAGAACTTATGGCGAATCTTATCATCGGGAACAATGGCATACGCGCTGACGACGCCCGCGATGTTGAACGTTTTCGTGGGGGCCGCCAGCGTGATGCTGTTGTGGGCGGCGGCTTCCGAGACGGAAGCAAACGGAATGTGTTTGTTGTCCCATAACGCCATGTCGCAGTGGATTTCGTCGGAAACGACAAGGATGTGATGCTCCAGGCAGAAATCCGCCAGTTTGACGAGCGTGTCGCGATCCCACACGACACCGCCCGGATTGTGCGGATTGCAGAGGATCATCATCCGGCATTTGTCATCGACGATAGATGCAAGATGTTCAAAATCAATATGATAGATTCCGTCATCGTCAAGCTTGAGCGGATTTACGACGACCTGGCGTCCGTTGCCTTCCGGCGTGATGCGGAAATGGTGATAGACGGGAGTCTGGATGATGACTTTCTCATCAGGCTTCGTGAAGACATTGACGGCGAAGCCGATGCCTTTAACGACACCTGGAATGAACGTCAGCCAGTCTTCAGAGATATCCCATCCATGATGATCCTTCGTCCATTTCGCGACAGTCGGCCACAATTCCGGCGGTGTTACTGTGTAACCTAAGATGGGATGCTGGAGACGCTTGTGGATAGCATCGATAATGAAATCAGGCGAGGCGAAATCCATGTCCGCAACCCATAATGGGAGGAGGTCGTCCCGTCCATAGCGTTCTTTCAGGACTTCCTGTTTCAATGAACCGGTATTGCTTCTGTCTATGACTGTGTCGAATATGCTCATGATGTTCTTTTGACTTAAGATGAAATGCGATGGCTATTAAGATAATGGTGATATTTGGTGTTGCAAATAAATACATGTTTTATTGATGCTGGTGCTGTTAGCTGATTATGATTATTAGAGAAGAAAAATCATCTATATTATTACAATATGGGTATCTAGTTGACGTAAACAAAATCTGATTTATATTATATGAAAAAGACGCATACCCCAAAAACACAAAGGATTTCGAAAAGAGGTTCAAAAATGATGAAAGTTATCTAACGTATATTTATACCTTAAGGTTACCTGATGGATTAGTCTGTCCCTCTTGGCAACCAAGACGCAAGACTTGGCTTACATCAAAAGGAAAAGTCAAATGCGTTGATTGTGGAAGAAAACGTTTCAGTGTTATCAGGTATTGTACTCCATGATTTACATATATTTCTCCTCATTTAGGTAAGAATCATGTGGCATCTTTGTCTTCCAAAAAATAGACTTAATGCTTTGGGGATGCAATGGTCGCTGGGCATAGGAACTTACCAGGCATCATGGCTTTGCCTGCACAAGTTTTGCAAGGCGATGATTCATCCTGGACGCGAGGGATTGGAAGGCATTGTGGAGGATGAGGAAGCCTTCATTGGTGAGGAAAGGGAAGGAAGGAGAGGACGCGGTGTTGACGGGAAAAAACTTACAGGGGTGGCAATCGAAGACAAAATTTATAGAGAATTGGGATCGTTGACGTTTGGAACATACCTAATTATCGTGCATCCATTGGTGTGGAGACGTTTTGTGAACTGGCATATTGATAATTTATCCTTGGGAGGATTTCTGCTTTTATTTGCAGGACTGTTGGCTGGTATGCAGGCAGGTTCTTTTATTATTGAAGCAGCACGACAGTTTGTTTTCAAGATTCTATCCTCCAATTGTGCTTTTTTATGGATTAAAATAATACATAATAAAAGAAATACTCATTTCAAATAATATATTTATTAATGAACGTTATCTTTTCCAGCTAAGGACAAATGTGTAAATAATGACAAAATTACTCTCTATAATCATTCCATCGTTCAATGAAGAGGCTATGATTGAACAAACCGCGAGAACCATATCCTCCATATTACAAAAAGAGAATATTGAATTTGAACTGATTTTTGTTGATGACGGCTCCAAGGATGATACGTGGAGAAAAATACTTCATGTGTCAGAGCTTGATTCCAGGTGCCATGGTATCCATTTTTCCAGAAACTTCGGTAAAGAAGCGGCGATTTCGGCTGGATTAGATTATATGAAAGGTGATGCAGCTGTGATTATTGATTGTGACTTGCAACATCCTCCAGAAAAGATAGTGGACATGTACAAGCTTTGGAACGAAGATGGTTATGAAGTCGTGGAAGCAGTCAAGAGAACTCGTGGAGATGAATCTTTTCTTCATAGATGTTTTGCCAATTTATTTTATAAAATGATTAGTGCCTCCACTGGCATTGACATGATGCGTTCATCGGATTATAAGCTGCTTGACCGGTCCGTTGTTGACGTACTGAGGCAGATGAAGGAGATTCACTCGTTTTTCCGTGCGCAATCTTTTTGGATCGGTGGGAAGGCGACGCAAATTGAGTTTGATGTGGCGGAGAGGACTGCTGGAGCTTCCAAATGGTCAATGTTATCATTAGTAAAATATGCAATCTCCAATGTTACTTCGTTTTCTGCGGCCCCATTGTATTTAGTTACGATTATGGGAGTAATTTTTTTGGTGATTGCTATCATATTTGGTGGTATCGCCTTGGTTCAAAAGATCATGGGAATAGCTTTAACAGGATTCACGACCGTTATTCTCCTGTTATTGATTGCAAATAGTTTTTTGATGATAAGTCTTGGAATTATTGGTTACTATATGGGAAAAATGTATGACGAAATAAAAAAGCGTCCAAGGTATATTGTCTCAAAACAGTGTTAAAGATTTAATGTAGTTTTATGTATAACAAAATAAAAGCTATTTTTTTAGATAAAACATTTTTTAAATTTTTAATTGTTGGCATCATTAATACTGTTTTCGGGACAACAATTATGTTTTTATGCTATAATTGTTTCAATTTAAGTTATTGGTGGTCATCTGCCGCAAACTATATACTTGGTAGCGTGTTGAGCTTTTTCTTGAACAAATATTATACTTTTTCTAATAAAAGTAAAGATTATAAGCAAGTCATTCTCTTTATTGTCAATATCTGTCTTTGCTATTTTATTGCTTACGGAGTGGCAAAGCCATTAGTAGGCTTCATGCTGGGAAAATGCTCAGGCAAAGTTCAGGGAAATATTGCGTTGTTTGCAGGAATGTGTCTTTTTGTATGCTTGAATTTCATCGGTCAGCGCCTTTTTGTTTTTGTTGATCCTAAAAAGAAAGAGGTCGTAAAGCTTGAATAAAAAATCTATTTTGGGGAAATCAATGTATATTGGTTATACGAAGAAAGAGCTTATATCATTTCTTATACTAGGCTGAACGATTCAAGTTGTCAAGATGATATGGTGCGGGACGACGACAGACTGAGGCATTGATGGACCTTTAGAAAAAAGATTGTATGTAACAGTTTAATAATTATTTAGGGATAAGAATTATGTCTTTTTCTGATGATTACTTTATTCTAAATGGATTGCTTGAATTTGTGAGTACCTTCAAACGTGGCGACACACTTGACTGGCTTAAAAATAAAACGCAGTGGTTTGATTCTTTTTATCGAAATATCTTTGTCATCCTTTTTGTGATTATCAATATTGTATTTCTCATACATACTACTAATTACCTTTTTGGCAATCATGATTTCGATTATGTCATGCATGGTGTTGGACTTTCCCTGTGGAATGGGCGATACACGAATGCGTTGCCATTGAAAATCTGTGGAGGGTATCTTTCGCCTGTCTTAAATAATTTGCTTTCAATATTGGCGATGATTACATCTGCAATGTTGATATGCGCTTATTGGGGGTTGCCTAAAAGAAAACGTTATTGGCTCAGTGCTTGTCTTCTGCCAATGCTTTTACCTTATGTGGTGACATGGTTCTATTATTCCTATGAGACGTTCAGCCATACATTGCTGCCTGGTATAGCCGTGGGGGCGTTATGGTTGGTAAGGGATAAGATGAATCTTGAAAGGCTAGTCATAAGTGTTGGACTTATATGGTTTACATTAGGCATATATCCGTCTATTCTTTCGATTTTTGTACTGATTATTTGTGCACAGTTGATAATTGATATCCTAAATAAAGATTTAAAAGAGATTTTTCATAGAAACGTAAGATTTTTTATTGTGTTGTTAGGTGGAGGCGTTCTTTTTAAGATAACTCTTCTTGTTTTAAAAGTAACAGGCAAATTATCACCTTCTCTTTATAATTTGTCCGTGCCGACCGCTCCAGAACTTGTCAAGAAATTGATTCCAGAACTGATACTTGGAATTAAGCAGTTTTTCCACAATACACCCTATATTTCGATTCCATTGAAAATGCTGATTTTTTTGACTGTGGTTGTTGCCATCTTTTTAACCCTTGTCCATATCGATAGAACAAAATTTGTGTCTAAATTACAAAATTTCGGGCGTTTTATTTTTTTATTGTTTTTATGGTGTGGAATGTTCTTCGCCTGCATGATTCCAGATTATCTTTCACAGGACGATTTTGCGTTTGTGGTAAGGACAGCGTACTTCGGCTTGCCGTTTCTTGCTTTGATATGTTTTACATTGATTTGTCGTTTGGGAAACAAGCAAATAATTAATTTCAGTATTATTGTAATCATAATCATATTGTGGTGCAGTGCTGTGTCTGATTTTGAAATCCAGAAAAACTGGAAGATTGGGTTCGAAAATGAGATTTTGGCATATTCTAGAGTGTTATCTATGATTGAACAAAATCCTGATGTGTCGAAGCTGGAACCGGCGATTAACTATTTACAGGTTGGATCATTGCCATCTAAAAGAAAAGCATTTTGTCGTCCTCCTGTTACAGACGGGATTGCCAGTTTGGAATTACATAGTTTTGAATTCAATCCTGATTGGAGTCCACGTGCCGGTGTGGTATTTGATTATCTGGGAAATAGTTTAAAATGGAAATATCGTGGCTCATTCAGAGTTGATTTGGAAACTATCAGCCAAAAAATCGATTTGACTTCCACTGGTTTTATGAATTTCCTTAAGCAGGCCAAAGCATATCCTGCGCCTTCTGAGCAATGCTTGTATGTGGATATTAAAAATAATTCACTTGTTGTGGTACTTAATGAAAAGGCATTGGAAGAATTAAAGGTTAATTTGGGAATCAATTAAATCTGTATTTTTTGTCAAATGTTAATAATGATAATTAGTGAAATTAAAGTTGCATTTATTGATTTGGGATTGCATTTTATATATTGAAAAGGAGTCAAACTATGAAAGACAGTATCAACATCGGAGTCGTCGGGCTTGGCGGGCGCGGTGTCGGCAATTTGCGTTTGATTTTGAGAATGGATGACGTGCATGTCGTCAGTTTGTGCGACTTGCGAGAAGCGCGTCTGAAAACGGCTTTGGAGGCAGTCAAGGCGGCCGGGCGGCCGATACCGCAGGCGACGACTGTCTATCAGGAGATGCTGGACCGAAAAGACATCGACGCAATCTGTGTGTTTTCAGGTTGGAACGAACATCTGCCGTTGTGCATCGAAGCGATGAAGGCCGGCAAATACGTGGCGACGGAAGTCGGCGGCGCGAATTCCATCGAGCAGTGCTGGGAGACCGTTCGTGTAAGCGAACGGACCGGTATGCCGTGCATGCTGTTGGAAAACTGTTGCTATGACCGCAATGAGATGACCATTCTAAATATGGTAAAACAAGGCCTGTTCGGTGAACTCGTTCATGCGGAAGGCGGCTATTGCCATGATTTGCGCGAACATATCGCGTTGGGTTATGAACGCGACCATTTCCGCCATGTGCAGAACCGCAATCGTTGCGGCGAATTGTATCCGACTCACGAGCTAGGGCCGATTGCCAAGTGGTTGAATATCAACAAGGGAAACCGCATGCTGACTGTGAGTGCCATTTCATCGAAAGCACGTGGTATGAATGCGTGGGTGGCAGCAAATCGCGGGACGGATCATCCGATGGCGAGTTGTCCGTTTACGGAGGGTGATGTGACGATCACGACCATCAAATGTGCTCATGGCGAGACGATCATGCTTTGCCATAATACTTCGCTTCCAAGACCTTACAGCCGTCGGAACGTTTTACAGGGGACGAAGGGCATCTGGTCTGAAGACAAGAATTGCATCTATCTGGAAGGCATCAGCGAGAAGGCGGATTGCTGGGAGCCTATTGACAAATATTATGAAAAGTACGAGCATCCGTTGTGGAAAGCGTATCGCGAAGGCGGCAAGCTGATGCAGAACAAAGAAGGCCATGGCGGCATGGACTATCTCGTGCAGCGCGCTTTCTTCGAAGCGGTCATGGCAGGTACGCAAACGCCTATTGACGTGTATGATACAGTCAGTTGGATGGCGGTGACTTGCCTGAGTGAAGATTCCATCGCGAAAGGCGGCATGCCTGTCGCGATGCCTGATTTCACGAACGGCCGTTGGTTTACGCGGAACGACATCGTGCCCGGCCCGTATTGCCTGGACGAAGTCTGCTGGAAATATTTTGAATAGTTAATATCTTTTGCTTGAAATATTAGCTATTCTTGTTCATAAAGCTGTTCAGCGATTGAAGATATTCCATCGGTTGCCCCGTGTCCAAATGCTTGCCATCGACTAGATAGCCGAACATACCGCTTGTGGCGCGTAGTTCATCCAATGCTGTCGTCAATTGGAATTCACCTTTCTGGCGAACATTGTCTTCTATTTGTCTGCCAAGTATTTCGAACAATTCGGGAGTCAGGACGTATTGTCCATAGACGCAAAGAAACTGGTCTTGTGGATAGTTTTCGAGAGTGAGATGCTGGCGGGCATATTCGAGTGTGGGCTTTTCTGCAAATTCTGTCAGTTTGATGATGGTGTGCTCTGGATTGGCCCAACTGCCTGTGGCGGTGCCATAGTGGTGAACCATGTTTCCTGGTGCATGATAGAGAGATACAATGGCATGGCAACCGCATTGGTTAAATGCTTCGATAAGTTGCGCAGCACAGGATTTTTCTGTATTGGAACTGTAAAGATGATCGCCCAGAAGCAGGAGAGTTGGTTCATCGTGCGTCCATTCGCGTGCGCAATAGACGGCGTGTCCGAAGCCGAGTTGTTCCGTCTGACGGATGAAAGTGATTTTCCTGCCGAGTTCTTCAAGATGGTGGCATTCCTTTTTTGCCCATTCTGGAAGTCTTTCATAATAGGATGGTTCAACAGGTGCAAAGAAATCCGCTATGGCTTTTTCATCGCTGGGGCGGACAATGATCGCGATATCTTCAACTCCAGCGTTAACCACTTCTTCTACAATAGTTTGGAGAATCGGTTTACAAAGGCCATCTTGTGTAACGACGGGAAAGAGCTCCTTTTTCACGGCTTTGGTTGCGGGGAACATACGTGTACCGAGACCTGCTGCTGGAATGATGGCTTTCCGGACGGTCTTCGCTGGTATGATGTCAAGTGGAAAACAATCCAAACCAAATGCTTTAGAAAGATACTGCACGAGTTGGTCGCGTGCTTCGACGGATTTAGCGACAAATTGGACGCATCCATCGCCTTGTGAGCCGATGCCTTTACCACCATAAGTGAACTGTTTGACAGTTTCGTCATTGAGGACGGTGTGAAGTTTGGGAGCAGTAAGTTCCTTGGGACAGGCCGGTTGGAGATGTTTGTCAAATTCAGCTTGGGCTTCTGTCATCAATTTTCCCAGTGCGACAGCATCGCCTTCCGTCAGATATTTCACCGCCTTTGTGACGATGTTTTGATTGATTTCCCCCAGATATTTGTGAACCATTCGGTCTTGTTCTGAATTTGCTTCAGGATAAGCACTTGTGAGATCGGACAAGATTCTTACGGTATCCTTCTGGCCTTTCAAATCTGCGATGAGAAGATGGAATGCTTTGGCGACATTCAATGGTTTGGCATCCATGAAATCGCCGTCAAACGTCATGATGACAGGGCCTTGTCCGTATGCACAGCCTTGGTCCATTCGTCCGCAGCGCGATGGTGTGAGGATTTCCCCTTGGTATGCGGCTTCCATTTCGCCGCGGATGTTCAATTTCAGATTGTAGGCGAGATTGAAGGCGCGGGCGACCAAAACGCAGAAGGCGGCGGATGAACTGAGTCCTTTTTTTACAGGCATGGTCGTCTTGTAGTTGTCGATTTCAAGTCCGCCGATTTGATGGAACAGACCAAGGTAGTAAGCGACGCCAGCAGCATAGCTGAAAAAGCCGCCTTCACGGGCGACCGCCAGAAGCGCTGTGGGGTGCATGGGGATGGTTTGTTCTTCGACTTTTCCGTCGGGAAGTGTTGATTTCAACTTGAATACGTCTGGAATTGGCGTGGCTTTGGCGAAGATGCCTTGGTTCGTGCCCGCGATAATGACCTGTCCAGGCAGGATGGCTGGATTGAACCGGCGGTGCGCACCCGCCCAGTCTGAATGTTCGCCGAAAAGGCAGACACGTCCGGGGACGAAAATGTCAAAACTTGAGTCGTTCATGGTTTCTGTGTTGCTTGATGGGATTTCTTGTCATAATGGGAACGTAGGATATTTTAATATGTATTTTGGAACTTTCCTCAAAAGAGACACGAAAAAACGGAAAAAAAGTATGTCAGCGGGCAAACGACGGATATTCACATTGAAAAATAAGCGGCACATACCGAAATGGATCGCATTTCTGGCTGCCTGCCTATGCCGTTTGTGGGCGTGGACATTTCGTGTGGAGGTGGTCGATTCGCATGGCTTCTTGAAGGATGACCGCCGCTGGCCACTTGTCGCAGCCATTTGGCATAACCGTCTTCTGTTTTTCGCTCCGTTGATTCCCTCTGAAATCCTGAAGAAGTCTTCCGTTTTGATAAGTGCTTCCCGTGACGGTGAATATGTCTCGACATTCATTCGGTTCTTCGGGATGAACGTCGTGCGCGGCTCATCAAGCAGGGGAGGAGTGAAGGCACTGCTGGACATGATAAATGTCATTGAAGAAGACCATCAGTCGGTTGTCCTGACGGTTGATGGTCCACGTGGCCCAAAATACGAACCACACCATGGCATCATTGGGTTGGCGCAGAAATGTGGTGTTCCAATCATGGCTGCTTCTGTGAACGCCAAACATCGTTGGACATTGAGGAGTTGGGACGGCTTGCAGATTCCGTATCCATTTTCAAAAGTGCAACTCGTTTTCGGCAAGCCATTTGATGTTCCTATTGATGCCAATGACCAGGCTATGCTGGAACGTTTGAAAAACGAACTGATGGCCGTTACAGAGGATTAACATGAGGGAACACATGGTTGTCTTATTATAATTTAATAATGTATATAAAATGGGAGGAACTGGTATGTCTTTAAATCCACAACAACAGGCGGCGGTTGATACGCTGCATGGTCCAGTATTGCTTCTGGCAGGAGCCGGTTCGGGAAAAACACGGGTTATTATCCACCGTATTGCCAATATGATACGTCATGATATATCACCAACGAACATATTGGCAGTGACGTTTACGAACAAGGCAGCAAGGGAAATGAGGGAACGTGTGGGCGAGTTACTGTCGGTTAGGCAGGCGGAGGAGGTGACAGTGTCCACGTTCCATGCCTTCTGCCTGAATGTGTTGCATCGACACATTCAACGCTTGGGATATGGAAAGCGTTTTTCGATTGCAACGGAAGGTTATCAGAAAGGGCTGGTTAGGGAAATCGCAACGGAATTGAAACTGATAGGGGAACATTGCGACCCGTATTTGTGGCTTTCTAAGATCAGCCTTGCGAAGGCCAATATGAAAGCTCCTGACGACATGGAAGCGGAAAACTGGCCATATGCCTCTGATGTGGCGCGGGTTTTCCGTCGCTATCAATTGCGAATGAAGCAGATGGACTTGGTTGATTTTGATGATTTATTGTGTTTGACTGTTCAGTTATGGGAAGAGTTTCCAGAAATTTTGGAGTCTTATCAAAAGACATACCAATATATTATGGTAGATGAGTATCAGGATACGAATTACGTGCAGCTTAGATTGATGGAGCTACTGGCTGGAAAGACTGCGAACATTTGTGTTGTTGGCGATGACGACCAGTCGATTTACGGCTGGCGAGGTGCCAATTTGGGGAACATACTTGAGTTTGAGCGTTTCTTCCCTGGGGCGAAGACGATTCGTCTTGAGCAAAACTATCGTTCTACGAATAGGATATTGAAGGCGGCGAATGCTTTGATTGCAAAAAATGTCAATCGCAAGGCGAAAACGCTTTGGTCGGAGCAAGGGGAGGGAGAGAAGATTCTTGCCGTGCGTTGTGAAGACGAACGGGCTGAAGCGACATTTGCCGCTGATTACATTTGTGACAATGTTAAAAATTCGCATTGGAGCGATTTTGCGGTTTTGTTCCGTGCGGGGCATCAGTCCCGCATATTGGAGGAGGTGTTTAGGGAACGACGTGTCCCGTATGTTTTGGTGGGGGCAAACTCATTTTTCCAGAGGAAGGAAGTGTTGGATGCCGTGAGCTTCCTGCGAGTCATCGCGAATCCACGGGATGACTTGTCGATGAAGCAGATTATTAACGTTCCACCGCGTGGCATTGGCGATGCAACGATGAACGCATTGTACGGCTTGCAGGTGTTGACACATCAGCCTTTGCTGCAATTATTTGACAATTCAGAATTTCTGGCTGAGGCACCCCCAGAAACGGCGCTGAACATTCAGGCTTTTCAACGACAACTTAAAAAGGCGCAAGTTGCGTTTTCAACGCCTGGTGATTTGTGTGGGAAGGCAACGGCGTTTTTGGAGGATGTCGGATATATGGACGGATTGGTGCGTATGTACAAGCCTCGGGCGGATGCCTTGAAACGGCGCGAGAATGTCGTTGAATTTCTTTCGACTCTTGCCGAATTCGATGAATCCCATGGAAGGAGTGCAACACTTGGTGATTTTCTGGAACAGTTTGATTTGCAGGATGCAAACGACAGGCGACGCGACAGCAAAAAGGATGTTGGCGAAGCGGTAACACTGATGACGGTTCATGCTTCGAAGGGGCTGGAATTTCCGAACGTGTTTGTCGTCGGAATGGAACAGGGCTTGTTTCCGCATCAAACGGCCTTGGATGAAGGAAATCTGGAGGAGGAACGTCGCCTGTGTTATGTGGCCATGACACGGGCGCGTGCACGGTTGTTGTTGTCGTATGCAGAACGGCGGCGTGTTGCCGGAAAAGTCGTTGTGAAGCGCCCATCGAAATTTTTGGAGGACATACCAGCTGAGCTGGTAGAGTTTACGGTGCCGTCGAAAGTCATTCGTCCCGCATCGGATGATGTTGTTGAAGATATGTTTGCGCAGATGCGCAAAATGCTTGGATAGGAGATTTGATATGGAACAGCAGGTAATATTGACGGGCGGGCGGGTTGTCGATCCTTCAAGAAACATGGATGAAATCCGTGACATTGGAATCTGCAATGGCGTAATCGTGTCGCCAGAAACGATTCCGAATGCAAAACACATCGATATGTCTGGCAAAGTCGTGGCTCCAGGGTTTATTGACGTCCATGTCCATTTAAGGGAACCAGGACAGATATATAAAGAAGATATAGAAACGGGAACTGCTGCCGCCGCTGCAGGTGGCTTTACTACAGTTGTGGCGATGCCGAATACTGTTCCTGCCTTGGATTCAGCGGAAAGGATTGCTGATTTCATGGAGCTCGTCGCAAAGAAGGCGCATATTCGTGTCCTTCCAGCTGGAGCGATTACAATCGGACGAAAAGGCGAAGCCGCAACGAATGCGAAGGAACTTGTCCGTGCGGGATGCCCTGTCTTGAGCGATGACGGTAATACACCGCAGTCGGCTGGACTGATGCGCTCCATCATGCTTGCCGCTGCTGAAGTCGGTGTACCTGTCGTGGATCATTGCGAAGACCTTTCACTTTCCAAGCCTGGTGTGATGCACGATGGAGCGATAGCACGAAAACTTGGCCTGCATGGTCAACCGCGTTCGGCGGAAGAGGTGATTGTGGCGCGTGACTTAATTCTCGCGAAGGAAACAGGCTGCCATCTGCATTTGCAGCATTTGAGCAGCAAAGGCTCTGTCGAACTGCTTCGAAAGGCAAAACAGGAGGGCCTGAACGTAACCGCCGAAGTGACTCCGCATCATCTGTTTTTGACAGATGATGCGTGCCTGCGCTTCGGAACAAATGCCAAAATGGCTCCACCTTTGCGTGAAGAAAGCGATCGTCTGGCTTTGATCGAGGCTCTGAAGGATGGGACGATTGACATGATTGCGACAGATCACGCTCCACATTCAGTGGAGGAAAAGGCGTTGGATTGGAACAAGGCACCGTTTGGAATTATCGGAATTGAAACAGCGGTTCCCTTATGTCTGACTCATCTCTATCATACTGGCATTTTGAGCTTGAGCGATATAATTTCAAAATTCACAACTGGCCCTGCAAAATTATTGGCTTCCTTCTGTGAAAAGATTGGGCAAAAGATCGGCACATTGGAGGAAGGGAGCGCAAATGGTGTTACGATTTTGGATATAAATGCTAACTATTTAATTGATATTCAATCTTTTAAATCAAAATCCAAGAATTGCCCCTACGATGGAATGAAATGCAGAGGAAAAGTCATAGGCGTTTATTGAATTACAACTGTTTGATAGAAGCTATAAAATGATAGTTTAAAAAAATCAAAAAAAACTCTTTGGCGACTTGCGAAAATCAAAATCCGTGGTAAAGTAAACATCTGTCACGCCACTTGGCGGAAAAGCGGAATGAAAAAATCCTCGGACCGGCTTGCAAAGCCGCGAAGTCGGTGTAGATTAAAGGACGTGACGATTCGGCGCGCGTTTGCGCGCCGGCAGGCTCTTTGGAAACCGGGCAGCGCAATATGAGCGAACGATAATCATTATCGGAAATTGGAATGAAGAGACACCATGGGGTTCGCCCCCTGGCGTCAGTTCCTTAAAAAAAGAAATTGAATCGACAGGACGCGCCGCGCGGAGGCGCGGCGCC
>JAGCSE010000099.1 GCA_017964325.1 Victivallales bacterium
TCCGATTTCCAATACGAAGGGCCGTCGGGGGCGACCGCATGGAATCACGGCATGCCGCGTTTCCGCCATGTGACGTTTGATGCCGCCTATCCGTTCGGACAGGTCAATCTGGAAGACGATGGCGCGCCGCTTTCCGCCACGTTGCAGGCTTTCAATCCGCTCATTCCGGCGGATGCGGATGCGTCTGGCTTCCCCGTCGCCGTTCTGCGCTATGTAATTCGCAACAAGACGGATGCGCCAATGCCTGTTTCCGTCTGCGGCACGGCCAATAACTGCACAGGGCAGGACAAGGCTGGACAAGTATGGAAAAACACGTATAGCACGGCAGATGGTCTGAACGGCATTACGATGACGTCCGAAGGCAACAATGCCGGTGCGAACAGCGAAGGCGAAGTCGTTCTCGCCACGGCGGATAAAGGAGATGTGACCTATCGTGAAGCATGGCTGAACCGTGGCTGGAATGTCCCGCTGCTGGACTTCTGGGATGATTTCAGCGACGACGGCCGTTTGGAGAACCGTTCAAGCGTCAATAAATGGCAGAAATGCTCCCTCTGCCTGCGTAAAGTGATTCCCGCCAACGGCGAAGAGACGTTCACATTCATGCTGGCATGGCGTTTCCCGAACCGCCGCACATGGACGCCGCTGCCCGCCGAAGCGCGGAAGGATATCAAGCCTGACAACGATCCGGACATCATCGGCAACTACTATTGCAAACGCTTCCCGACGGCGTGGTCGGCGGCGGCTGAAATGGCCCGCCGCCTGCCGGAACTGGAGGCACGTACGTTGGCGTTCGTGAACGCTTTCTGCGCATCACCGCTGCCACCCGAAGTCAAAGAGGCCGCATTATTCAACGTCTCCACATTGCGCACGCAGACGGCGTTCCGTACGGCGGACGGCAATTTCTACGGTTGGGAAGGCTGCGGCAATTCGTGGGGCTCCTGCCACGGCTCCTGCACGCATGTGTGGAATTACGAACAGACGACGGCATTTTTGTTTGGCGCGTTGGCGCGGAACATGCGCGAGACGGAATTCATGCATGCGACTCGCGACGACGGTTTCATGAGTTTCCGCGTCAACCTCCCGCTGGAACGTGCGCAGCAGTCCTTCCTGGCGGCGGCGGACGGTCAGCTCGGCTGCATCATGAAAATCTATCGCGACTGGAAGCTCAGCGGCGATGACGAATTCCTTAAACGCTTGTGGCCCAATGTCCGCAAGGCCATGTCCTTCTGCTGGGTGCAGGGCGGTTGGGACGGCGACGCGGACGGCTCCATGGAGGGCTGCCAGCATAACACGATGGATGTCGAATACTATGGCCCCAACGGCCAGATGCAGGGGTGGTACATCGGCGCGTTACAATGCGCGGAACGCATGGCGAAGTATATGGGCGACAAAGAGTTCGCGGAAAAGTGCGGAAAGCTCGCCAAAGCCGCCGCGGAGGTCATGGACAAAAAGCTGTTCAACGGCGACTATTATGAGCAGATCATCATTCCGCCGCATTCGCTGGATGCGATTCACAAAGGACTCAAGAGCCACATGGGAACCAACGATCTGGAGCATCCGGACGCGCAGCTCGGCAAGGCGTGTCTCGTTGACCAGTTGGTCGGCCCGTATTTCTCCTTCATTCTTGGACTGCCGGAACTTCTTGACCACGACCATGTCAAGACGACGCTCCATTCCATCTGGCAATTCAACCGCCGCGTGGGCTTCCATGATCATTTCAACAACATGCGCTCCTTCGTGGGCGGCGACGACACGGCGCTTTTGATGGCCTCCTATCCGCATGGCGACCGCCCCGTCGTTCCCTTCCCGTACTTCTCGGAAGTCATGACGGGCTTCGAATACACGGCGGCCATCGGCATGCTCTATGCGGGGCTGAAGGACGAAGGCCTGCAGGTCATCCGCGATATCCGCGCACGGTATGACGGACTGCACCGTAGCCCATTCAACGAAGCGGAATGCGGCCATCACTACGCACGCGCGATGGCCGCCTGGGCGGCAGTTCTCGCGTTGACTGGTTACCACTACGACGGCACGACAGGCGAGATGGCGTTCACCGTCGGCGACGGCACATGGTTCTGGTCCAACGGCAACGCCTTCGGCACACTGGCCGTGTTGGACGGCATGCTGAAGTTCACGGTCATCGAAGGCACCGTCAAGCTTGAGACACTACGTGTCAACGGCGTCGCCCACGACGTCCACCAGACGCTCCGCACCGGCGAAGCCGTGAGACTGTGAACAATCCTAGATGTTCCAGCCTCTCTAGAGCCTCTAGAAATCTAAGCTTTCCCACTGGTTAATTTCCTCATGAACCACCACAGGACGATGCCGTTTACAAGCGTTGTCACCGCCCATGAAAGCGGATATGTCATCATCAGGCATTCCATTGTCCTGTTTATCTGGAAATACGTGTAAATCCATACGATTCGCAATATGCACACGCCGGCGAGATTCGAAATGGCGGACATCAGCGAATGCCCCAAGCCGCGCATCGCCCCGCTGACGGTATCCATCGTGCCGCACAGAAAATATGTCGTGAAAAGGATTTTCAGCCGTCGCATTCCCCAGTCGATCACGATTGGATCTGAATTGTAGATGCTGAGAAGCTGACGCCCGAACAAATATCCGCCATATCCCATCAGTATGCAAATTCCTGTGGTCAGTGCCATGCAATACCAGAAGCTCCGCTTGATTCGACCATATTCATGGCCGCCAAGATTCTGTCCCGCGAAGCTGATCGCCGTCTGGTGATACGTAAATGAACCGACATAGACAAGCCCCTCCAGGCTGACTGCCGCCGCATTCCCCGCCATCGCCAGCGAACCGAATGAATTGACGGAAGCCTGGATGATGACATTCGCCAGTGAGAAACAGGAGGCCTGCACTGCCGCCGGAAGCCCTATGCCCATCATCTGCTTGAGGATGGGGCCATGAATCCGCAACTTTCCGATTTGCAGGCGACAGTCATCGTCCGCCGTCATGAGCGCACGCAGCACCAAAATGCAGGACACTCCCTGCGAAATGACCGTCGCACATGCGACGCCCGCAACATCCCAATGAAGGCATATCACAAAATACATGTTCAGAACGACATTGATGACGCCCGCCACAGCTAGATAGATCAGTGGACGTTTCGTGTCGCCCAATGCCCGCAGCACCGAACTGCCGAAATTGTAAACCAACAGAAACGGCATGCCTGCAAAATATATCCGCATATACAGTGTCGCCTTGTCAATCACGTTTTCGGGTGACGACATCAACCTCAACAATGTGCGCGACAGCGCGAAGCCCACTCCCCCCATCAGAAAACCACCCAGAATCGCAATCACAATCGCCGTATGAGTCGTGCGGCTCAAATTCGAATCGTCTTTCGCACCGTAAAAATTCGCCGCCATCACATTCGTCCCGATGGACAGGCCGAAAAACACGTTGATAAGCAGAAACGTGACGGAAGCCGTCGAACCGACCGCCGCCATCGCCTCATGTTCCGCATATCGTCCGACGACGATCAAGTCCGCCGCATTGAACAGCAATTGGATCATCTGCGAGAGGAACAATGGCACGGAGAACAACACAATCTTGCTGAACAACGGCCCATGGCACATGTCCATGCGGAATTTTCTGTCACTGCCTGCTGACATCTGCTCCGTTCAATCCTTGAAACTGTTTCATAAATAACAGCCTCTAATCACTTCACTTCCACAAGGTAAGCAAAACTGCGGCCATCGACGGCCATCTTCAGCACGCCATCCTCGAATTCGACTTCCGGCTTGCCAGCCGTCTCGTTCCACGGCTCCACGTTCGTGACGTTGACCATCTTCGCGTTCGAGACGCCCATTAACACCTCCACGTCCGCCTCAATGCGGTACGGAAGGCTGCCTGGAACGGGAATCATTAGCCATGTGTAGTCGTCTTTGCGCACCCAACGGAACGAACCGTTTGTCTTCACGCCATCAAAATCAACCATCGGCAAATCCAATGACGGCAGATGGTTATCATCCGTCACCGTCTCGACGATGGATGTCACAAACGCTCCATTTTTCCGTTCGACATGGATGGTGCCGCCGAACACGCGGGAGCCTTCCATGCGTTTGCTCGTCATGTCCAAGCGACCACCGCTCGACGGATTGTATATGCCAAATAATAACCTGAAATCGCCGTCAGGAGCATCCTGCGGAAGCGTGACTTCAATCGTCGAATGATAAATGCCAACCTTCCGATGGTTCAAATTCGTTTTCACGACCTTGCCATAGTACAAAATGCCTTCCCCCTGTTTGCTGGACGGATGCGTTACATGGATGAATTGCGAAGCCTTCTCCGCCGTCGAAGCCGCCTCGAAATTCCATTCCACTTCCATTTCATAGACGAATTCAGAAACCTTTTTTAAGCTATTCACTGTCGCCGTGATGTTCTTGCGCGACATGATTCCCGCATAGGGGGGACGTGCATCGAAGAAATGCCGTCCATTGCTATGTGCGAAAGCAACCGTCTTGCCGTTCTTTTCCACGACCCCCGCCTTGCCCCCTGGCGTTTCAGCGTAATAGCCAAACTCCGGCAGAGCTAAGCCATTTTCAAGATTCCACTTGTAATGTGAACGGTTATTCCATACCTGCCCCGCGCCGCCGCCAAATGTTGAATGAAGATGATGAATCGTTTCACCGAATTCAAATGAATCGAACTTATTGCGTGACAGCCAGTCGCAAACATCATGAAGCATCCAGTACGTCTTGACGGCTCCCGTGGAGAACGGCCCGTCGCTCATCGGATTGCGGCCGCCGATGACGGTTATTCCATTGTAATTATCTGAATTGTAACCACTTGGGCGTGGGTCTTTTTCTGCATAACGCGATCCAAGTCCTCCGCCTAAAAGCACAAACTTGCCATGGGACACGATATCATGCCACGGAACGCGTTCCCACTCGCCCTCTGCACCCCAGCGATTGGCAGAAAAATGATCCGCTTGGCCGCCGTCCAACGAGCCAATCAGTCCGTCATGGCCGCATTCGCTGAGCATAGGAGCCTTGTCTTTCCACAAAATTTCGCGGCATGTATCGAATGCAGCCGACCATTCCTTCGCCGTCCGCTTGCTGTCGTAGAAACGACCTTCGCGGTCGTAGTAGTCCATGGGTGGAATGGCGGAGAATACGTCTATGAACAAACCGTGCGCGCCAATGTTATCGCGGATCAGTTCCATATTCTTCACCATCCACGGACGGAAGGCGTGCGGCAGCCAGCGGTAGCTCTGGGCTTGACGCCCTTGGTTATACCACGCTTTCTGGGGCGTGCCGTTGCTATTGAAGATGATATGGTCGTAGCTGTAGCCTTCCGCATCTGGATAAAAATCAATATAATTGTCATGCGGAGCAAAGATGATTCCATTATCCTGGCAGGCGTCGGCAAGTTGCTTGAACGGCTCCAGTCCCCCTTGTGGCGGATAGATTTCGGGCAGACGGTAGTCATACCCCCAGCGTTGCCAGACGTGCTTCACGAAAATGCTGTGGTCCAAACCGTACTTGGCGGCCATCTTCGCACCTTCCGCCGCCATCTGGTAGTCGCCGCCCCATTGGTCAAGACATTGGCGACCATAGAGTTCCGACAATCCAGGAGACGGCTTGAATCCAACAATCCGCCCATATTCCCTTGCCGCCATGAAAGCGTTCTTCGACGATGGCGCAAAATAGAATGTCACATCGTTGTGCGCCTCCAGCGTAAACAGGTTTTGGGACGGCTTGCACACCATCCTGTCAGGGAAGAAATCCGACGCGATGGCAAGGCTCATTTCGTTGTGGTAATCGACTCCGACATGCCGCGTATTCAACGTGAAGCCTCCACGGCTCAGCGTGAAATCTTTCTTGGGATATTCGATGACATTGCCAAAGCCGCCGTAGATGCGCCACGGCTTTTCACTGCCCGCCCCCAATGCAACTTTCGTATATCGTGGCTGGCCCTGCGCATCCCGCTCCACACCAGGCATCAGAAATGTGAACTGCAACGTCCCGCCATACGGACGGACACGCACTTCCAAGGGAACCGTCCCGTACTTTTCCGTCTCGACGACGTGATAGAAAATGTCACGACCATACTTCATGTCATGTCGCTTCCAGACAATCGGCTCTTCATCACGTCCTAAACCATACGGGACTCCCGCAATGTCAAACGTAAACCCTTCGTACACAAGATGTTGTTTTCCGTCTGAAAAGGCCAGGAAACAATCTGCCAAGCCTTCTTTGCCAGGGATGATGGCTGCGCCGTATTTCGTGCCGTCCGCGCTTTTTAAAAGATACCTCCCGTATCCCGTCTTGCCAGCCAATGCCTTGTTCGCGTTTTCAATCGCCCATGCGCGCCGCGCAACCTTTTGTTCCATAGTTTCAGCCACTTGACGTGCTTTCAGACAGATTTGCGGCGCATTCCAATAGCATTCGTCACAGCTTGTGTTGTGATCTTTGCCAGGTGTCACAATCAACGACAAATCAATGGTTTTCCCAATGTAATTTCGCAAGTCAAGCTCTGTGGGCTCCCATGTCTTGGTCATCGACATCTTGCGGAACACGCGCCGCAGCGTCTCGCCGTCATGGATTTCCACAATGTACTCCACGCCATCGCTTGGAGACTCGCCTTCGCGATGTTCACGCAGCGCCGTTGAAAACCTGAACACCGTCTCGCGCTTTTCAGGCAATTTAATCCGATAAGTCACTTTCACATAACCCACCCCATGCTTGAACGGCGGATGGAAGACCAACGCATCGCGCACATCGCCACGACAGTTGATGTTATGGCCATTTCGTAAAACCATGCCCGACTCCTTGTCGCTACCGTCGAAGCCGCGTTCCATGACCGTTTCATCGTCGTCATCGTCCAATTTATATGCAACACGACGGCTCGCGATTCGGTCAAGATGAATGGACGTCTTTCCCATGACGACTGTCTCTGGCTGGTAATCCTCCAACCGTTTAGCCGTTCGAACACCGCCCAGAGCCAGACGGAAATACGCCGTAGGCGTAAGCCAATAATTATCAATGTGTTTTCCAAAATACACTTCGCTACGGCGCACTTTTCCGTCCGCATCGCCTATCATCATATTCATGCCGATTGCGTTCGAATTAGCGGCCCCCAAAACATCCTTCGGCATAGCCAATTCAAAGACATACCCGACTCCGGTACGCCGCGCCATGATCTTGAATCCAGACGGCAAATTGCTCTTTCCATACGACGGAACTTTCACTTCCGGAGTCCAATCCACCCCCCCGAAAATACTGACAGCAACGATCTTATCCGCTTCCGTAAATGCGTCATCCTGCCGCTTCGACGGTTCAATTCCATTGAAATACAACCGAAGGTAGTCGCTGTTCGTGAAATCGTCCGTCGTCTTGTCTTCACAGGAAATTTCATTATCCGCGATCTGTCCCGCAATGTAAATATTATCTTTATCATGCAAAAACATGACAATTCCGTCAAAACTGTCTCCTGAAACCGTCCCTGCACTAGCACGTTCCGCACCGCAGGATATGGGTGTCGCTTGTTCCCACCATTCATTCAAAACACCATCCACGGTTACGCCTTTCGCCGCCAGCCATGCCGTCTGGTCTTCACCGCCCAATACCACCGCAGAATGTTCCAGCTGCATTCTCGGCTTCTCCGCACGGAACAGCGCAATCGGATGCAATTCAAAGGCTTCCCCTTCCGAAGGCGTGACTTTCGCCTTGACATGAACAGGATACCACGCCTCCAACGCTCGATCCAACGCCTTGCAGCCAAATTCCAACTCATGACGACCGTTCGCCGCAACATCAAATGACACGCCATTCCCCTCTTGTTCCATCTTCCAATCGTCATTCATCCAGACGGCCAATTCCACTTTTATCGGATTGGCATTGCCGTTTTCTGTAACCACCTTGAAACGAACACCTTCATTGAGCTTGACGACTTCTCCCACGCCATCAATCGACACTTTGACGCCATTGGCGGCATCAGTAGGCGGCAGGAATCCCCACAAGGATGTCATTCCCATGAAATACACCGCCAACAACCAGACTGCATAACGAACATTCTTCATCTAACTACCTCGTTATCACTTATATCCATTAATCCCCTGAATTCCTTCCATCCCGCGTTATCCCTTCAATCGCTTTTATCCCTTCAATCGCTTTTATCCCTTCAATCGCTTTTATCCCTTCAGTCGCTTTTATCCCTTGAATCCTTATTATCCCTTCAAAACCATCCATGCCACCAAAAGCAAGATAACCATCGCCGCGCACACGCATATTGCAATCCAAGGGCTCTTTTTCTTTCCTCCGCCAACTCCGCCAACCAGCGGTTGCCCCGCATCTATCGCCGCCCCACCGACATCCAAGACGGAAGGCAATGCCTTCAGCTCCAACGCCAGTTCCTCCTCGCTGTCGTTCTTCTGCGATTCCTCCGTCGCCCCTTGAATCTCAAACACGGAATCCAATGGACGCCATCCACCGTCATGAAAAATCAAATCATGCCCCGACAAACGACCGTCAGACAGCATTGCCTCCAACTCCTCCATTGTCACAACGGTGCCTTGCTCGGACATACCATCACGGTATATTCGAACAGAATCGCCTTGCAGGGATTGTTCTGTGGACTGCTGTTCCATATCCTCCCCCCTTAAATAATTTCCAGTTCATCCTTGGACGGCAACGCAGGGAACGGAACCGTCGGCAGCGTTTGATACCAGAACGCCACGGACGCAATGTCATCCTGCAGCGGCAGATAACGACCGCCTTCCCGCCAGCCCAACGCCTGTATCGTTACCTTCAAATCCTGTTCGAAGCGAATCGGATCCATGATGTGCCAGCGATACAACCCGAAACGCTGCTGGCTGCGATAAAGTCCATCTGGCCTGATGACTTGGTGAAGCCCTGAATATGGAGTCGTAAATGGCTGGTACTGATGCGTCTCGCGATTCTCAAAATTGTACGAGCCGCAGAAATAGTCTTCCGTACCCGTACCGCAGATCGTCGGAAACTCGCCATCGCCGTCCATGAAGAATTTGATTTCGCCTTCGCCCCACCAACCGTTGTTGTTGACGCCCCAGCAGAGAGCCGTGCCAACATACTGGCCACGCCCTTTCACGCCGTCCAATATCGTATAGACTTCCTTGTACGGCAAAGGATTGACACGACGGAACTGCGCATGGAAATACGCACAGTCTTCAGGAACGTCCGTCAGCGTATAGTTTATTTGATAGTATAGCGTCATATCTTCGTTGGAGATGTTCTCAAACGTCATCCGGCAGCGTTTCCTGAACGGCATCTCCCAGTAGCAGTTGAACGCGCTGCCCGGATTCACGCAGACAGGCAACGACGATATCTGCGCATACTGCCCCCAGCCCATGCCAAAAAAGTCGCCGACAGGGCATTCGACGGACGGTTGCTCCTGGTCATCCCAATAGATGCGCAGGATGAAGAAACGCCATGAACGACCGCTTGGCGTTAGCCAAATCTGCTGAATCGCGCCCTGCCCTTCAATGTCCGCCATCGTGAATGTCTCATGCGCCGCAATCCGCACGCTCGGGGAGATTTTCCACCCCTGCCCCAGCTCCCGTGCGCAGTTCTCTCCCGTGCCGTGTTCTGCCATCCCCGCCTGACCTTTCTCTCCCGTGAAATTCTCAGCGCAGATTGAACGCGTCTTCGCATTGGAAATTCTTGACAGATTTCCAAGATTCATCCCTAAGCCGTTGAATGACATAGTCTATACTCCTTATAATCTTGTCCCCCGGATCCAATTTCGCCACTATTCTTCGACACTTTTGTCTGGCTGTTTTCTTGCCTTTGACAATTTGTCCCTTACATTACTTTAAGCTTTTTTTCTAATTTTTAAATATATAACAAGAGTTTTTCCTCCAAAATTCCGCCGTCCATTTACCATTTGTTCGCTCCATGACCGTTTTCATTCTCATTTTCATCTCCTGCATCCTCCACATCCTTTGGAACATTTCCGGCAAGAAATGCCGCGACAACGAGGCCTTCACATGGTTGACCACTTTCGGCGGAGCCGTTTTCTGCATCATCGCCATGGTCATCTCCCGCCTCATCACGAAAAATCCCTTCCCGCCAACGGGCTTCTTCACCATGGCCGCCGCCTCCGGCTTCTTTGAAACAACATATTTTATCTTTCTTTTCTGGTCCTACAAGCATATCGACATGTCCGCCTCCTATCCACTTGGACGCGGTATGGCACCCGTTATCACATTGTTCCTTGTTCCCCTTTCATCCATGATCTTTGGCATCAAAGAGCATAACAACCTACGCATCGAACAGCTTCCTGCTGTGATAACAACTCTTACAGGAGCCGTGCTTATCTGCCGCGACTCATGGCTCCGCAGTACGCAAAAGCAAAATGCCGTCAAAGGCCTCACGCTCGCCTGCCTGACCGGCCTCTCCATCGCAGGCTATCATCTCGTCGATTCGCAGACGCTTCAAAAATACACGCAAGTCACAGAAATCGAATATCTTGGATTCGTTTTCATCTTCATGCTCCTTTTCGCCTCCATCTGGTTTTTCCCGAAGAAGAATGCCATTTCGCGCATCAAGGCGGAATGGAAATCATGTCACATGGGCGTCCTCTCAGTCAGTTTCGTCGCCCAGGCCAACTACATGATTGTCCTATACGCCTTCTCCATCGCCAAAAATCCAACTCTCGTCACCGCCGCCCGTAACATGGGCATCGTCCTCTCCCTTCTCGTCTGCGCCATCCGCCTGAAGGAGAAAATCACCCCTATGAAAGCCATTGGTTCAGTCTTCATAACCGCAGGAATCATTTGGATTTTCTTGGTATAACGTACACATATTAACATAAGCTCATTTATGTTTTAGTCTTATGAAAAATGCCATTATCATCGGCGCCGGTCCAGCTGGATTGACCGCCGCATACGAACTCCATAAAAAATCTCCAGAATGGACAATCACCATTCTAGAAGAATCCAACGCCATTGGTGGTATTTCCCAAACCATTGTACACGATAATTGCCGTATCGACGTCGGCGGCCATCGTTTCTTTTCTAAATCAAATATAATAAATGAATTATGGAACGAACTCATGCCTATCCAAGGCAAGCCAGCCAAAGACGATCTCATGCTGGGCAGAGAATGCCATGTCGAACAACATGGTCCTGATCCAGAAAAGGAAGAATGCGTCATGTTGCGCCGCCACAGAGTAAGCAGAATCTATTTCCGTCGCCATTTCCTTGATTATCCCATCTCTTTGAAACCTGCCACTTTTGCCGCAATGGGACCTGCCCTGACATGGAAGGCTGGATGGAGCTACATACATAGCCTGATTACAAAACGACCAGAAAAATCACTAGAAGACTTTTACATCAACCGTTTCGGCAAGGTCCTTTATTCCATGTTCTTCGAAGACTACACAGAAAAGCTCTGGGGCATACACCCATCAAAAATCTCCCCAGAATGGGGGGCACAGAGAGTCAAGGGACTTTCTCTATGGAAAGCCCTTGCAAACATATTTGTAAAAAGTAAAAAAAAGGAGACTTCGCTCATCGACGAATTCCTCTACCCCAAACGTGGCCCAGGCCAACTATGGGAATTAATCGCAGACAAACTGCGCCAAGACGGCGTATCAATAATAATGAACGCTAAAGTCACAGGACTTTCCACAAGCCAGGGACTTGTCAAAACCATCTCCCTCGCTGACGGATCAAGTCTCCCTTGTGATGCAGTTTTCTCCTCAATGCCAATTAAGGACCTAGTTGCCGCGTGCGACAATGTACCGCAGGATGTCGCCTGTATTGCAGCCGCACTTCCCTATCGCGATTTCATCACAGTAGGTTTGCTCGTGGACAAGTTAGCCATCGAAAACAAGACTAAACTAAAAACCATCAATAATCTCGTACCCGATACATGGATTTATGTCCAGGAACGAGACGTTCAGATGGGACGCATCCAGATTTTCAACAATTGGTCGCCATATATGGTCGATGACGTGTCCAAACACGTCTGGATCGGCTTGGAATATTTCTGTACAGAAGGCGATCAAATGTGGACGATGGAAGATGTTGATTTCATCAATATGGCGACAAAGGAATTGCGACAGATTGGCATCCTCGAAGAAAACGAACCCATTCACAAAAGCATTCGCATCAAGATCAAAAAAGCATACCCCGCCTATTTCGGCAGTTATGCACAGTTCGGAAAAGTACGCGAATGGCTGGATCAGTTCGACAATCTCTATTGCATTGGGCGAAACGGACAGCATCGCTACAACAATATGGACCATTCAATGCTCTGCGGCATCGAAGCGGTCCATGCCCTGTTAGGCGAAATAGATAAAAAAAACGTTTGGAACATCAATACGGAGACGGAATACCATGAAAGCAAATAGAACATTTTCATGGCCGAATTTCCTCATAGTGGCATTCAGCGTTGTTGTCCTATTCTTTTCCGTAAGAAGCAACAGCCTATGGATAGACGAAGGCCAAACTTTCGCCGTCATCAGCACGACATGGCGAAATATGATTCACGCCATATTGAAAAACGGCAACGCCATCAGTGGAATGCCACTCTATTTCCTTTGTGAGTTCTGGTGGTGCAAAATATTCGGCTATAGCGAGTTTGCATTACGAAGCATGAACTTTATATGCGCCATATTCGTCCTATGGGGTAGTCGAAAAATAATTAATAATATGAAACTGCCCATTTGGTCATTGGTTTTGTTTGTGCTCAATCCCGTTTTCCTTTATTACATGAATGAAGCACGTCCATACGCCGCCATCTACGCCTGTGGTCTATGGTGCATCTATTTTCTATGCAAGCTTATCGATAACATAAATGTCAAAGATTTGTTCTTATTTCTCATTTGCTTCTGGATCGGCTGTGCATTGCACATGATGTTTATTTTCATGGCGGTTGTATATGCCTGTCTTGTACTTTGGCATTTTTATCATGGTAGTCTGAAGATAATAGACCATCTTTTGGTCTGGCTATGTTTACTTCCCCTCTTCATGTTGCTCGCAATACACTACATGCATGTCGTTTTCAATGCTCCAGAAGTCAACTCAAGCAATGCTAAACCACTTGCAAGCATTTTGCAAATTGGATATTATTTCGCTGGATTTGGAGGACTTGGATGGTCTCGAAATGACCTGCGTAGCATGAATCTTGCTATTTCATGGCGCATTATCGTCGAATTGGCAATGATGATCATTTCATATATTGCCATATTAGGATGTTTCTTAAAGCATAAGTTATTCAAACATATTAAAATAATCTTGATTTTTTTATGTTTCGTCAGCGCATTGTCCTGTTTCATTATCGCAAATATCATTCTGAAAACAAGATTTTGGGAACGGCATATAATTTATCTAATACCATGTATTATCCTTATACTTGCTTCAGTCCTTTCAGATTCTCTTGCTAAACATGATTCTTGGGCAATGAAAATAATAATAGGAGTCTTTATAGCAATGAACCTGCTTTCAGGATTCAACATCATCGCAATGAATTATTATCAGAAAGACAATTACCGCGATGCCATAACCCTTGCCAAGTCTTTTAATCCCAAGCATATATTTTTCCAAGGCGATTCCTTAACATTCAACTATTATGGCATCAAGGGAGTTAACGCGTGGAGTGTACTTGATAACACGCCTATGCTTGACGATTACATCAATATTTCCACTGCCACAGAACCACTTCTAGAGTTTCTTCTCAACAGGACAAAAGGAGACACCGTGTTAATCTTAAACGAAAAACATGACTTTGACACAGGACTCCTTTACAAAAATTTGGCTTCCAAAGGCACTTGTGTCAATTCCTTTTCTGTCATCTTTATTCCATCAAGCGAACAAAGAAACTAAAATGGTAACCTCACCATAAAAGCAGTTTCCCTTGAAAACATCTGCCTTAAGATAAGAATGATGCATCCAATCTCTTCATTTTCCTTGAGACAAAAAATGCTTTTTACATTTATTTAATAAGAAAAATTTCCTCCATGACGCGAAAAATCCCCCTTGACAGTATAAATTATAGGTTTGACAATTTCGCGCTTCGTGCAATGTCCGCATGATACGGTTTCACGCGGACCGCCATTCATTAGGTTTGACTTATGGAACAAGACAAGATTCGCAACATCGCCATCATCGCACACGTTGACCACGGAAAAACAACCCTGGTTGACGGGCTCTTCAAATTCGCAGGCTCATTCCGCGACAATCAAAAGGTTGATGAACGCCTCATGGACTCCAACGACCTCGAAAAGGAACGAGGCATCACCATCACCTCTAAAAACGGTGCCTTCAACTACAAAGGCTATACCATCAACATTATCGACACGCCCGGACACGCCGATTTCGGCGGGCAGGTCGAACGAGTCCTCAAAATGGCGGACGGCGTCCTCCTCCTCGTCGATGCACAGGAAGGCCCCATGCCACAGACGTATTTCGTCCTCAAGAAAGCTCTCGCACTCTCCCTTCCTATCATCGTCGTCATCAACAAGATCGACAAGCCAGCAGCCCGCCCCTACTGGGCCGTCGATCAAGTCTTCGATCTCTTCGTGAAGCTCGGAGCTCCTGATAACCTGCTGGATTTCCCAGTCGTATATGCCTCAGCACGAGAGAATTTCGCCATCAACAACCTTGAAGACCCACACGTTGACATGGCCCCCCTCTGCGACCGCATCATCAGCTACATTCCCGCCCCCACGGGAGATCCTGACGGCCCGCTGCAGGTTCTCGTCTCATCGCTGGACTACTCCCCCTATCTCGGCCGCCTTGGCATTGGAAAAGTCACCAACGGCCATCTGGACATCAACAAGGAAATCGCCGTCGCCATGCGTGACGGCTCCCTCAAACCAGCCCGCATCACCAAAGTCTTCCGATTTGAAGTTAATCAGAAAGTCCCAACCGAACACGCGGACTGCGGCGAAATCGTCGCCATCTCCGGCATGGATGAAGTGACCGTCGGCTGCACATATACGGACCCGCTCAATCCTATTCCATTGCCGCCATCAGAAATCGACCCGCCGACCATTTCCATGGGCTTCATTCCCAACGACTCCCCCTTTGCGGGCCGCGAAGGCCAATTCGTCACATCCCGCCATCTGGCGGAACGTCTCGCCCGCGAGACGATGGCGGATGTAGCTCTGCAAGTCGTTCCAAACGAAGAAGGTATGGGTTTCCAAGTCTCAGGCCGAGGTGAACTCCATCTCTCCATTCTTATTGAAAAAATGCGCCGCGAAGGCTACGAATTTCAGGTGACACGTCCACAAGTCATTCTCAAAGAAGAAGATGGAGTTACAAAGGAGCCTATTGAAGAACTGACCATCGACGTCGCGGAAGAATACATGGGCACCGTCATGGAAAAGCTTGGCCAACGCAAAGGCCGCGTCCAGACGTTGGATACCGCAAATGGCATGGCCAGAATTACTTATCTCATCCCCACACGTGGTCTGCTCGGCTACCGCGCTGAATTCATGACGGACACGCGCGGCCTCGGCGTCATGAACTATGTGTTCCACGGCTACGATACCTATGCAGGCGAAATCAAATACCGCACACGCGGCGCCATGGTGTCCATGTGCACTTGCAAAACCGTCGCATTCGCGCTATTTAACTTACAGGAACGCGGAAAACTTTTCGTTGAACCAGTCGTTGATGTCTATGAAGGCCAAATCGTCGGCGAACATTGCCGCGAAGGAGACCTCATCGTCAATCCCGCCAAAGCCAAGAAGCTCACAAACATGCGAGCCGCAGGTTCAGATGAAAACGTCATCCTCACACCACCGACCGTCATGTCCCTCGAAGACTGCATCTCCTATATCAATGACGACGAACTCGTCGAAGTCACCCCAAAAGCCATCCGCCTCCGCAAGAAACAGATGCGCAAATGGTACGGTTCCACAAACGTCTGAAGCAATCCAATTGACATTTAGTTATAACCATATCACATCTAACAAATTACGATTATGGCAGAAACATTCTTCAAACGCATTCTTCTGAAACTCTCCGGCGAAATGCTGAAAGGCAAGGCAGGCTTTGGCATCGATCCAGATGCCACCATCGAGGCCGCAAAACGCATCAAGGAAGCCGTCGATGCAGGCGTCCAGACCGCCATCATCATCGGTGCCGGCAACATCTTCCGCGGTCTTGCGGGTTCGCGACAGGGCATGGATCGCTCCTGCGCAGACAATATCGGCATGCTCGCCACCGCCATGAACGCCCTCGCCATGCGCGACGCCCTCGAATCCATCGGCGTCAAGGCAGAAATCCTTTCAGCCTTTGCCATCAGCGGCATTCTCAAGCCCTTCGACCAACGCGAAGCCGTCCGCCTTCTCGAAGAAGGCACTGTTGTCTTATTCGCTGCTGGAACGGGACATCCGTATTTCACAACGGACACGACCGCCGCCCTCCGCGCCTGCGAAATCAAAGCGGACGCCGTCTTCAAAGGCACCAAAGTCAACGGCATCTATACAGCCGACCCCATGAAGGATCCAACTGCGACGCGTTATGAAAAAATCACCTTTGCGGAAGCCCTCGCAAAACACCTCTCCGTCATGGATTCGACAGCTTTCTCCCTCTGCCAAGACAATAATCTCAATATTCTTGTTTTTAAATTTGGCGAAAGCGGCGTTTTGGGCAATATTATGAAAGGCGACTTTTCAGCCGCCACTCTGGTCACCGCAAAACTGTAACGACAACTATACCTTAAATATAAAAAGCAAAACAAGGAGACATCATCATGGCCAATGCAGAAAACATCATTGCAGAAACGAAGAAACTCATGGAAAAGGCAATCGCCAGCATGAACCATGACTTCGCAGCCGTCCGCACAGGCAAAGCCTCCCCTGGACTCGTCGAAGGCATCATGGTCGAATACTACGGCACGCAGACCCGCATGAAAGACCTCGCGGGCATCACCGCCCCCGAACCACGCCTTCTCGTCATCCAGCCTTGGGATCAGAATGCCGTCAAGGCTATTGAAAAAGCCATCCGCGCCTCCGATATCGGCATCTCTCCCGTCTCCGATGGCCGCGTCATTCGCCTTCCCATCCCCGAACTTTCTGAAGAACGCCGCAAAGATATGACGAAGCTCGTCAAAAAACGTTCAGAAGAGGCCCGTGTCGAAATCCGCAACGCACGCCGTGACGCCAACGACACCATCAAGAAAGCCCAGAAAGCTTCCGAAATCACCGAAGATGAAATGAAATCCAAGACCGATGAAATCCAGAAAATGACGGACAAGATGATCGAACAGGTCAACAAGATTCTGGAAGACAAGGAAAAGGAACTCATGATGGTCTGATTCAGCATTGCCGCTACATGGCCTCGAAATGGCCGAAGATGAGTAAGCTGCATGGCCTCGAAGAGGCCGAGTGTAAAGTATTAACCGTTATTTATAATATATCATATTGTTAAATAAAGGAGTCAATCATGGCCGGCAAACCGAAGAAAGAAACAACCAAGAAGGCAATCGTGGCCGACGAACCGAAGAAAGTCCTCGGCATTGATATCGGCGGCACCAAAATCGCCATCTGCATCGCAGACACAAACGGTGAAATCGTCGCCTCGGACCGCGTCCCATCAGGAGCTACCGCGCCTTACGAACAAGTCCTCCCGCAAATCATCGCCGTCACCAAAAAAGTCGTGGACAAAGCAGGTCTCAAACTGTCCGACATCATCGGTTGCGGCATCTGCGCTCCTGGCCCGCTGGATATGAAAGGCGGCCGCATCATGAAATCACCGAATCTTGCCTGGGATGCCGTTCCAATCCGCGATGACCTCGTAAAAGGTTTGAAGATGCCTGTTTACATGGACAATGACGCCAATGCAGGTGTCCTCGCCGAATGGTTCTTCGGAAGTTCCAAAGGCAAGAAGGATGTCATCTACCTGACCATGAGCACGGGCGTCGGCGGCGGTATCGTCTCCGGAGGGAAACTGCTCACGGGATCGACTGGCATCGCCGGCGAACTCGGCCACATTATTCTGGACGTCAATGGTCCAATGTGCGGTTGCGGTCATTTCGGATGCCTTGAGGCTTACTGCGGCGGACGTTCCGTCGCCCTCCGTTTGCAAGACAGGCTCCGTTTCCGCCCCGATCACGCCATGTTCAAGCTCCCCGGCGTTGACGGCAAGCTTGAAAACTTAAGCTTCCAGGCCGTTCGCGAAGGGGCTAAAATAGGCATTCCAATCGCCGTCGAAATGTGGGATGAAATATGCTTCCGCCTTGCACAGGGCATCGGCATCCTCATGAACACATTCAACCCTGAACAGATCGTCCTCGGCACCGCCGCCTACTATGCGGGCGATTTCCTCCTGAAGCCCGTCCTCCACTATCTGCCACGCTTCGCTTGGCAGGAAGCCAGCAGATGCTGCGAAGTCTGCATCTCCGGGCTCGGACTTAAGATCGGCGAACTCGCCGGCCCTTCCGTCGCTCTCAACGGCCTCTACGAAGCAGGTCAGTGGCGTCCATAAGTATCGTTGTTGATGCGTCTTCTAAATCCGCATGACGCGATGTCGCCTCTGATTGTCGCGCCTTGCGGATTTCGATGTTTTCATTGTATTATTCCTAAAATAATTCACCATCCACCCAAAAAAGTGATTTGACATGACGCGGAGAGCTCTCATACTAGGCACGCTGTGCGTACTTTTCATCTGCGGATTCGGCTACATAAACGACCGCGTGCTCGAACTCGAAAGTTTTAGCAATGGCCATCAGCTGCCAATCATTGTCATCGGCTTGCTCGTCATCTGCGTCTTGTTTATTAATCCTTTGTTAAGGCTTTTAAACAAAAGACTTCCGTTCCGGGCGGCGGAAATGGCTCTCGTTGTCACACTGGCAACCTGCGCTTGCGGCATCCCTGGCCGCGCCCTCATGGAACAGTTTGCACAGGCCATCATCATGCCCTACCACTGGCAGCGAATCAGCCCCGGATGGAAAGACCGCAATATGCTTCAATACTACCCGAAGGATTCGCTTGTCAAAATGGACGAGCAGGATGAAGTCCTCAACCGCTTCCTGACAGGTTCTGACAAACCCGCCGAACCGCCCAAAACAACCGCCGCCTGGCTGAAGCTCAAAATGTCGCAGGTTCCGTGGGCCAACTGGCGGCCACCGCTCAAAACATGGTGCCCGCTCATCTTCCTGACCGTTGTCGCCATGGCCGCCATGGCACTCATCGTCCACAAGCAATGGGCCGATCACGAACATCTTCAATATCCAATCGCCGAATTCATTGGCAGCCTCACGCAACAGGACTCCGACCATGCCTACAACACCATCATTCGCAATAGGTTATTCTGGATAGGCTTCATTCTTGTCCTCCTCATGCGCATCAACAACGGCCTTTTCCAATGGTTCCCCGATTATCTTATTCCCGTCCAGACATATCATTCTTTATGGCCGTTCGCCTCGCGTTGGCCGCAGCTCCACAGAAATCCATGGGCGTACGGTCTCATGCGAATCGAAATCTTCCCGCTCGTTACGGCATTCGCATTCCTGCTTTCCGCCGAAATCTCCTTCACGCTCGGCATTTCACAAATCCTCTGGGCGTGCTTCTGCATTCCCGCCGTCGGCTACGGCATCAATATCAACACAGACTATGACATCGGCGGATGGCAGGGATGGAACCGCGCAGGCTCCTACACCGCCTACACGCTCATGCTTCTCTATACAGGCCGCTTCTACTACGCCAACCTCCTGAAACGAGCCTTCTTCTTCGGGAAATCAAAAGTTGACGATATCACCGATGCGCCTGGGCCTGGCGCCGTCATGGCGTTGCGCATTCTCATCATCTCCACCATTGCGCTCGTCCTCCTAACCATCCGCCTCGGGCTCGCATGGCCCATCTCTCTCTTTACCATCATCTTAATGCTCATCACGTTCCTCATTGTCGCAAGAATCAGCGCCGAAACAGGACTCTTCTTCATCCAACCTGGATGGCAACCTGCCGGAACGCTTGTCGCCCTCTTCGGCAGCTACGCTATCGGGCCGACAGCCCTTCTCATCGCCACGCTTGTCTGCAACATTCTCTGCATCGACCAGTCGCAGGCACTGATGCCGTATCTAGTCAACGGCCTGAAGCTCAGTGACAAAACAAAAGTTTCACCCGTCAAGACAACAAACGCGACGTTCATCACATACATCGTCGGCATCGCCCTGGCAATCGCCGTCGTCATCATCGCCTCCTACGACTACGGCACCCCCGCCAATTACGACTGGTCGTTCCGCCGTATCCCAACCAATCCCATTCGCGCTGCAGATCC
Organism: Victivallales bacterium; assembly: GCA_017964325.1. Next base: position 20,240 of record JAGCSE010000099.1, read on the forward strand.
CGTTCTGTTGCAATTGAAAGCGACGGATACGCTCGAAGCCTCCGAAGCCCTGACCGGCCTCCAACGGCTCACAAACATCAAACCGACTGCCGCCTTCCTCTGGGCTGCCGGCATTGGCTTCTTTGGTGTCATCATCTTCTCCATCCTCCGCCTCCGCACACGCTGGTGGCCCATCCACCCATGTATGTTCCTAATTTGGGCGACATATCCCATCACCGTCATGTCGCACGCCTTCCTTGGAGGCTGGATCATCAAGAAATGCTGCGTCCGATTCGGCGGCAACCGACTTGTCCAAAAACTCAAGCCGTTGGCCGTCGGCGTCATCGCCGCAGATGTTCTCGGAGCTTTGATTTTCATGATCGTCGGCGCAATCTACTATTTCGTCCAAGGGGAGCTTCCGAAGACATACCGCTATTTCCCGCGCTAATTCCCACTGTAATTGTTTCACTTAAATCTCTGGAGTCCAACCATGTCAACTGTCAAGACGCGTCACGTCTTTACATCCGAATCCGTTTCAGAAGGCCATCCAGACAAAGTCTGCGACCAGATTTCCGACGCTATTCTCGATGCACTTCTCGCGCAGGACTCGGAATCCCGCGTCGCTTGTGAAACCCTCGCCACGACCAATTTCATCGTCCTTTCGGGCGAAATCACCACAAAAGCCAATGTCAATTTCGAAAAAATCGCCCGCAACGTCGCCGCCAATATCGGCTACGACAACGACAATCTCGGCTTCAACGCCCATAACGCGGAAGTCCTCGTAAAAATTCACCAGCAGTCTCCAGACATCGCGCAAGGCGTCAACGCGGAGACAAGCCTCGCACATGAGCAGGGTGCAGGAGACCAAGGCATGATGTTCGGATTCGCCTGTGGCGAAACCGATGCCTTCATGCCAGCCCCTATCTATTTCTGCCATCGCATCATGGAAGAATTCGCACGCCTCCGTCATTCGGGAAACTACCCATTTCTACGTCCAGACGCAAAAACGCAGATTTCATTCCTCTACGACGGCGGCAAGCCTGTCGCCATCAAGAGCATCGTCGTTTCGCATCAGCACACGCCAGATATGGAAATCAAAGATTTGGAAGAACTTGCACACCAAGTCGTGAACAAGGTCATTCCACGTCAATATCTGGATGCTTCGCCTGATTTGAAATTCTACATCAACCAGACAGGCCGCTTTGTTCTCGGCGGCCCCGCTGGAGACACGGGGCTCACGGGCCGCAAGATCATCGTCGATTCGTATGGCGGCATGGGGCGTCACGGCGGTGGCGCATTCTCGGGAAAAGACCCGTCAAAGGTCGATCGCTCAGCGACTTACATGGCTCGATACGTCGCCAAGAACATCGTTGCAGCAGGGCTCGCCTCCGTCTGCGAAATCCAAGTCTCCTACGTCATCGGACAAGCCAACCCCCTCTCCCTCAACGTCAACACCTTCGGAACAGGCATCATACCAGATGCCAAAATCGCTGATTTCCTGCTTTCTGGACAACTTTTCGATTTCCGCCCTGCCAAAATCATCGAAATGCTTGACCTCAAGACACCCAAAGGATGGAGCTATCTCCAATCCGCCTCCTACGGTCATTTTGGCCGCGACATTTTCCCATGGGAAAAGCTTGACAAAGTCGCCGCCCTGAAAGAAGCCCTTCTTGGAAAATGATGATGCAACCTCCTTCCTTGCTGGGATATACGTCCGCTCTCGTCGATATGGTCGCCTTCGTTGACGACGACTTTCTCAAGACGGTTCCAGGCATAAAAGGTGGCACACGACAGATCGACGGCGATGAAATGGCCGCGCTTCTCAAACGGCTGCCTTGCACGCCGACCTGTGTTCCAGGCGGCGCAGCCGCCAACACCGCCGTCGGCATGGCCCACCTCGGCGGTCGTGCCTCTCTGATTGCCGTCGTCGGAAATGACCAGCCAGGAAGAGATTACACCGCCAGCATCCAGGCGGATGGAGTCGGCACGGATGGATTTCTGACGTCTTCCAAAATACCAACTGGCAAATGTCTTTCGCTTATCACGCCGGATTCCGAACGCACGATGCGGACCTATCTCGGCGCCAACGCTGACATCACGCCGGATGATTTGCAACTATCTCAGTTCCAAGGTCATTCGCATCTTCTCATGGAAGGCTACACCTTCCTCTACCGCGATGTCGCCATCCGCGTCATCGAACTCGCCAGACAGGCAGGCCTGAAAGTCTGCATCGATCTCAACTCCCCCGAAATCGTCCAGAAGAACATGGACATCCTGCCGGAGCTCATGAAAGAATACGTCACCGCCATTTTCGCCAATGAAATGGAAGCCGCCGCATTCGCAGGAACATCCGATGAAAGCGCCGCGTTGGCCGCGCTTTCCGACCTCTGCCCCATCGCCGTCATGAAACTCGGCGCACGCGGCTCCGTCATCAAAGAACAAAACCACGACGCCATCCACATTCCAGCCGTCAAAGCCAAAGCCATCGACACGACTGGCGCAGGCGACTCATGGGCCGCAGGCTTCTTCTATGCCTGGCTGGCTGGCAAGTCGCTCGAAACAGCAGGTAAGCTCGGTGCCAAAGTCAGCGCGGAAATCGTGCAAGTTGCAGGAGCCCGTCTGCCAGACGCCATTTGGAAAACCATTAGAGATTATTACAACACATTGATATAAAATAGGATAAAGCTCATGATCAAAACAGACAAACAATGGATTGCCGATCCGTCCCTCGACGAACTCGGCCGTGCGGAAATCGTTCTCGCTGAAAAGGAAATGCCCGGCCTCATGGCCGTCCGCGAAAAATACGGCCCGCAACAGCCGTTCAAAGGCATGCGCATCATGGGCTCGCTCCACATGACGACGGAAACCGCCGTTCTCATCGAGACACTTACCGCCCTCGGAGCGGATGTCAGGTGGTGCTCCTGCAACATCTATTCCACACGCGACACGGCGGCAGCAGCCGTCGCCTCCCGCGGCGTTAATGTCTATGCCTGGAAAGGCGAGACACTTAAGGATTATTGGGAGTGCACCAACATGGCCATGAGCTTCCCTGGCGGAAAAGGTCCTAATCTCATCATCGACGACGGCGGCGACGCCACGCTCATGATCCATCTTGGCGTCGAAGCCGAAAAGGATCCCAAAGTTCTCGACATTCCTGCCGACGCCTCCGAAGACTATCGCGAACTCCTTCTCAACCTCCAGCAGACGTTGAAATCCGCTCCGAACAAATGGACTTCCATGCTGAAAGACCTCAAGGGAATCTCCGAAGAAACCACCACGGGCGTCCATCGTCTCTATCAGCGGTTCGCCGCCGGAAAACTCCTCGTACCAGCAATCAACGTCAACGATTCCGTAACCAAATCCAAATTCGACAACCTCTACGGCATCCGTGAATCGCTTATCGACGGCATCAAACGCGCCACCGACGTGATGATTGCCGGAAAGCTCTGTCTCGTCTGCGGTTACGGCGACGTCGGCAAAGGCTGCGTCGAAGCCCTCCGCGGACTTGGCGCCCACGTCGTCGTTACGGAAGCAGATCCAATCTGCGCGCTTCAAGCCGCTATGGCTGGCCTTGAAGTCGTTACCATCGAAGATGTTGCAGATAAACTGGACATCGTCGTCACTGGCACTGGCAACTGCGACATCGTTGGCGCAGAACACATGGCCATGATGAAAGACCACGCCATCGTCTGCAACATCGGACATTTCGACAACGAAATCAAAGTCGCGGATTTGAAAGCCTATCCAGGCATTAAAGTCCTGAACATCAAGCCACAAGTCGATAAATACATCTTCCCTGACGGCCATTGCATCATCCTGCTGGCGGACGGCCGACTTGTCAATCTCGGCTGCGCCACAGGCCATCCATCATTCGTCATGAGCTGCTCTTTCACCAACCAAGTTCTTGCACAACTGAAACTTGCAACAGAAAATCTCCCTGTTGGCGTCTATTGCATCGACAAAAAATTGGACGAAGAAGTCGCCCGTCTCCACCTCGCCAAGCTCGGCGCGAAACTGACCGTCCTGACGCAGAAGCAGGCCGATTACATCGGCGTGCCCGTCGAAGGCCCCTACAAGCCAGACTACTACAGATATTGATTCAAATTACTACACTAGATCTTCTAGAAGCTCTAGAAGCTCTAGAGGATCTAGAAGCTCTAGAGGATCTAGAAGCTCTAGAGGATCTAGAAGCTCTAGAGGATCTAGAAGCTCTAGAGGATCTAGAAGCTCTAGAGGATCTAGAA
>JAGCSE010000100.1 GCA_017964325.1 Victivallales bacterium
CCTGCTTTAGAGTCGTCTTGCCAATCAATTCACCATCGATATACGCCGTCACAGGAGCCGTCATCTGACCGAAATACATACGGAAGCCCTTCTGGGCCATCTTTTCCGTCACATTGAATTTCTTGCGGAGCCAGACAATGCCACCGCCTTTCACATTGCGGTTCTCAAGACGCTGACCGCCCGTCCATTTCGCATCGGCAGGCGGCTCGTTGACCATCGGTTCCGCGCGTCCGACGGCGTTCACCCATTTGTCGTACTCAACCATGTATTTCGCGCAGTTGTCGTCAAAATTGACATAGTCGGACAACGTCTTCTCGCTCCACGCCTTCTGGTCTTCCATGCTTTTCAGCACGTCCATCGGAATCCACGCCTCGACGGCGCTGCCGCCCCAGGCATTATTGATGAGGCCGACAGGCTTCTGGATCTTCTCCTGCACCAGACGGCCAAACAGATAACCGACCGCCGTAAAGTTGCCAACATTCGTCGGCCCAGCGACTTCCCACTTTGCTGAAACATCCTCTTCAGGCTTCAACGATGCCTTCAGCCTGATGTTGAACAGGCGGATTTTCGGATTGGCGCTCGTCGCGATCAATCGTTCGGCCTGTTCCTCGCGCTTCAATTGGAAACCCATGTTGGACTGGCCCGAGCAAAGCCACACTTCGCCGATCAGAATATCCTTCAAGACGATAGTGTTCTTTCCCACGATCGTCAGTTCGTACGGCCCGTCACCGAGCGTGGAGACATCCAGATCGACGCGCCATTTGCCGGTTGCGTCCGCCGTTGCTTTCCCTTGCAAATCAGCCAGTTTGACCGTCACGACTTCGCCAGGAGCGGCCTTGCCGAAAATCGGAGTCTTTGTCCCACGCGCCAACACGCCGTGATCCGCAAACAGTGCGGGCAATTTCACATCGCCCCACAAAGCAAGCATCGGCAATGCCAACAAACTCAATACCAATCGTTTAAACATTTTTAGCCTCCATTTTGGATTTTTTTGGGGAAACATTCCACAAACATTTCAGCAAAATAATCTACCATAAAAACAAGCTGATTTCAACTATCTTTATTCTTTTTATTTCTTTTATCCATCTCTACTTGCATTTTTCACATAACATTGCTATTCTATATAGCAGTAAATGATCATTCTACACATAAATCATAAAAAACATGGAAACACACGTCAGCATCAATAACCTCCGCAAGGTCTTCAACGGCAACAACACGGAGCCCGTCACCGCCATCGACGGCCTGTCGCTCGACATTCCCCAAGGCCAGTTCCTCGCCGTCATGGGCCCCAGCGGCTCCGGAAAAACGACGCTTCTCCATCTCATCGCGGGACTGTCGCAGCCCACGTCAGGAGACGTCGTCGTCAACGGCACGAATCTCGCCACGCTCAACGACCGTCAGCTGACGTTGTTCAGACGGCAGAACATCGGCGTCATCTTCCAATCATTCAATTTGATTCCGACATTGACAACGGAAGAAAACATCATGCTTCCCATTCTCGCTGGATTCCATGAAATCGACAAGGCAAAACTGGATTCAGCCCTTACACAACTTATTGAACGACTCCAGCTTAGCCATCGTCGCAACCATTATCCGGACACGCTTTCCGGCGGCGAGCAGCAACGCGCAGCCATCGCACGCGCCTTGCTCATCGATTTCGCAACCGATTCACACGGCTCACTCCTCCTCGCAGATGAACCGACCGGCAATCTCGATTCCGCCAACAGCGACATCATCTGCAACCTTCTGCAAAGCCTTTGCAAGGAACGCAGCCACACGATGGTCGTCGTCACGCATGAATCCACCGTCGCGCAACACGCCGACCGCATCATCCATCTGAAAGACGGCAGAATCGCCGAATAATACTCCCATGCCATTCCTACTGAAACTTGTTTATCGCGATTTCGTACGACGCCGTTCCATGCTGTCGTTCGCTCTGCTCGCCATCATGGCCACTTGCGGCCTCATCGTGTGGTTTGTTGCAACTGTCGATCCCAATGCTTTTTCCGAAGACAACGGCACAAAACCGTTCTTCGGGACGTTCTCTCTCGCCATCTCCTCCAACGTCGAACTGCCGTTTGAATTGGCAGACGCAGTTGAAGCGAATCCATCAGCCGCGCAAATCGCCTACGCCATCCAACGACAGGCAAAGGTCATGTTAAATGGTTACACGCCAGCTCTTAAGCCAAGCGGCATGGGCGAACGGAAAAGCCCCGCCCTGCTCGCCATCGGTGAAGACGAATCACCATTCGAACTGTCTGAAGGCCATTGGGTTAAGGCACCATTTGAATGTGTTGTCGCATCCGCCGCAGAGGACATCATCGTCGCCGTACCAAGCGAAAAGCCTTCGCGCTCCATCAAGCTCGGCGACAAGCTCGATGTCACGACGCCACGTGGCACATTCCAATTCACAGTCGTCGGAAAAGTCCGCCAACAGCTTCCACAGGACATACGCGGCCGAACAAGCGGAATGTACGCCTTCGGCTTCGGAATAGGCCTCGGCGGCAAGCCCATGGGTGTTTCTGCGCCACGGCCAACCATATCACAACCATCTGGACAACAACAACCTGCACCTCCCCCACGCCGTCGTGGCCGCCGCATGGGCGGTGTCGAAATCTCGCCGCTCTCCCCATCCGTCCATATCTCCATGGATGATATGTGGGAGATTTTCGGCCGTGAAACACCATCGAACATCGTCTATGTACGACTTGTTGAAAATGCCGATATAACAGCATTTTATAAGGAAATCGAACAAGCATTGGGATGCACCCTGCAAGAATGCGGACTTCAATCGCACGACACGCGCATCCCGCAGAATCAGAAGGAAGGCGTCATCTCCCCGCAGCAGATCATTGCGCAGGCATGGTCAACCGTCGGCATTGTCATCATCGCCTCCGTTTTCATCATTTTCACAACCCTCAGCATGGGCGTCTCCGCCAAAACACGACAGCTCGCCATGCTGCGAACCATCGGATTCACACGACTTCAAATCGCATTATACATTCTAATTGAAGGAATTGCATTGGGCATTTTGGGCTGGCTTGGCGGCATGGCAGCAGGTTGGCTCCTTCTCACGGGGCTTGTTTATGCCAATACGGGTGACCTCCCGCTCGTCACCCTCTCCCCTGTCGCCATTCTTTTCACGGGAGCCTGCTCACTATGCGGCTCGCTTTTGGCCGCCATCATTCCCGCATGGCGCGCCACACGCATTTCGCCGATTGAATCCATGCACCGCAACCTCCACGCTCCGTCATTCAGGACCCTTTTCCGTTCAGGATTTTATGGTGTCATTCTCCTTGCATTGATTCCCATCGTCGTCTTCCTTCCGCCAATCGAAACAAAAATGCGTCTTCTTCTTTTCACAACCCTCGGCAGCGCTTTCCTCGCCATCGGCTTCCTGCTGTTCATCCCATGGACGATTACCTTTACGGAAAAATGTCTTGCCCCGCTGCTGGCCAAGCTGCTGTCGTTCCATCCACGTTTCCTCTCACAAATTCTCACGGGCAACTTCTGGCGGACATTGGGCACGACGCTCGCCCTCTCCGTCGGCCTCGCCCTTTTCACCGCCATCAACATCTGGGGCAAATCCATGCTGAATATGTTCTGGACGCCGAAATACATTCCAGACACGCTCGTTCGCTTCCATGAAGGCGTCGCAGGCGATCTTGTTGCGGAAAAAGTATCGGAAATGCCTGGTATCAAACAAGATCAACTCATGACCGTCAGTGTCGCCCAGCCGAATTTCGCTCCCGCCATGCAACAACTTCTCCGAGAAGAAGCGGGAGCGATGGCTGGCAACGCCGTCGTCATGGGCGTCAAGCCAGAACTGGCCTTCCGTAAAGACCATCCATTGCTTGATTTGCACTATGTTGAGGGCGACCGCGCGTCCGTTTTGGAGGCGTTTTCAACGCCGAACCGACGCGTCTGCATCATCCCTGAAACGCTTTCAAAACGCATGAACCTCCATGTCGGCGACAATTTCAGCCTTGAACAAAGTGCCATCCGCAAGCGTGAAAGCCGCACCCCGCAGCCGCAGGGCGAAGGAAAATTTTACAACACGCATTCAGTCTTTCTTTCCTACGAAGTGGTAGCCGTCATAGACTTTCCTTGGGTATGGTTCTCCAAATGCTCAGGCGTCCGCGTCAGCGCAGGCCGCACCGCCGCCCTGCTCTTCGCGCCATACGACATACTGATAAAAGATTTTGGTGCCATCGACCGCGAATTCTTCTGGTTTGATCACGAGCCCGATCTCACTTACGCCCAAATCAGCGATTACATGAAAAACATCGCCATCGAAGCGGCCCACGCAAATCCCAAAGCCGCCTCAGTCAGAAGTTTTTCAGGCGGAACGCTATGGGATTCAGGCATCAACAAAAATTTTGTCATGGTCAGTTCGAATGAAAGCCTGAATAACTCGCTTGCCAGTCGTTCCTACTCTGTATTGAACACCATGACGAAGATGCCAATGCTCATCCTGTTGCTTTCGACTTTCGCCGTCCTCAACACGATTGTCGTCTCCGTCCGCGCAAGACGCTGGGAAATCGGCGTTTTGCGAGCCTGCGGAGTCACTCGCAATGGCTTGATTCGCATAATCTTAGCAGAATCACTATTGATTGGATTATGCGCCTGTGTCCTCAGCTTCTGCTTCGGACTGTACTACGCCATTTTGGCCACGAAACTGGTTGATTACGCGCCGATTTTCGGCGTCATTGCGCCACCGCTGACGATTCCCTGGACGCGTCTCCTGCCCGGCTACGCCGCCGCCGTCATCGTCGCGGCGATAGCGGGCATCCTGCCTGCCGTCGCCATCGCCCGCCGTGAAACGGCCTCACTCCTGCAAAGAACGCAGGAGTAAGTCTTTCTCTTTCTTGAATTTCTATCCTACTTGAATTCCGCTGGAAGCATCATCATCTGGTACATCATAGCCTTCGCCATACGATAGTGGCCCAATGCGTTGGGATGCAGCAGATCCGTCTTGCCGTCATGGAAATATTTCGCATGGGAGGGCGTCACAGGATATAAACCGCTGACGCTGTTCAAATCAATCACATGAACGGCCCACAGATTGCCAGCCTCCTTGATAACTTTCACGTATTCATCTACATACAGGCCGATATCGTTCGGATAGGATTCCTCCGGCTGGATGTTCGCACCGCCAAATGTCGCAAAGCCACGATGAATCGGCGTCATCAACACAATCTGCTGGTCAGGGAAATTCTCCTTCAGAAACTCCATAACAGTATTGATGCGACCACGATACGTCGCCATATTCTTCTGGAAAAATCGGCGCGGCTTTTTCATCATCCGCCCATGGGAATTAACTTCCTCCTCCACAATCGTCCACCATTCGCCCAGCGGCGTGCCGCCGTTGAAATCATTGGTGCCGGCGAAGATGAAAATCGCATCGACATCGCCGCCCTTCTCCGCCTTCAACTTCTTCGCCTGCTCCATGACACCCACCCATGTATGGCCGTTGATGCCATAAACAAGCGATTCAATGCCAAGCATTTCTGGCAAATATTGCCAATAGTTCTTCTCCGTGCCGACATGGATTTTGTCCGTGATTGAATCGCCTAAAAACGCGACTTTCTTCCCTTTCCACTGCGTGTCGGGAATCGTCGGTTCCGCCTCCGCATGAACGCACATCGACATTGTCGCAATCGCCAGGCCAGTCATCAGCAAATGTTTCATCTTCAATCTCCTATGATAAGTTAATCACGTTTTTTGACGCGTCTCCACCAACAGCACCAATGTCAGCAGCAGCTGGCAGGCGGGCAGGAGGAAAAACGGCATGCTCAAACTGTGGAACACATCGCCGAGCACCCCCATCAGCCACGAGAATATCCCGCAGCCAGGCACGCCCGCGCAGGACAGCCAGACGAACACCATCGTCTCGTCCAGATGCTTCGGCAGGCGATCGACGGAATACGTCTGGATGGTCGGCCACAACGGCGCGATCGTGATGCCGATCAGATAATCCAAAACAACCATCAGGATGAGCGTGCCGATCCGTCCGATCGCCATGTCCGGCTGGAGGAACGGTATGGAGCAGGACAGCAGCATGCCGATCGCGCACGCCACGATAAGCGACTGCCCAAGCCGCTTCTGCGGCACATAGACGCCCCATCCCATGCGGCCCGTCACCATGCCCAGCGAGAACACGGCGGTCGCCAAGCCGCCGAGAAACGCGCCGGTCTTCATCGTCAGCTGCATGAAGCTCGCAATCCAGAATGTCATGCAAAATTCCGCGCCGCCGGCTATGAACATCAGCAGGAAGAACAGCCAGAATTTCGGCGTCGCCCAAATGTCCTTCGTCTGTTTTACAACCGTCGCAAACGAAACGGCTTCATGCTCTTCCGGAAACTCACGGCCTTTCTTTTCAGGCCACAGCAGGAACAGCCCCGCCACCACGGCCAGCAGGCATGCGCAGAACACGACGGGCCGCCATGGAACGCCACACATCAGCATGAATCCCGCGCCAATCGTCGTTCCCGTAACGCCGATGGACCAGAACGAATGGGCGAAATTCATGTACTGCCCCGTATTCTCCTTGTGCAGTTTCTGGACAAACGGCGTCGCCATCGCCTCGATGTAGCCTTCGCCGCAGCCCGCGCAGAGCAATGCGGCGAACATCAGCCAGTAGCTGTTCGACAGCGACACGGACAGACAGCCGAATCCCATGACGAAAGCCGCCAGCCCCAACGACTTGCGCAAGCCAAGCTTCGCGCTGATAAAACTGCTGACGACCATCAGCGTCGTCATGGAGATGGTTCGCGAAAGTTGCAGCGCGCCGCCTGCTCCCATGCCGCCTTCCGCCAAGGGAAATCCTAGGGACGACGTGATTTGTATCAACGCCACCGGCACGATCACAGAACTGGACGCATACGCGAAGAACGTGATGAACGCGGCGTAATCGTACCGGTGGAACTCCAATTTGACACGGCTGCTCATGGGATTTCTGTATCTACCCTCTCCCCTCCAGCCCAACTGCTAATCACTAACCACTAATCACTAACCACTAAAGAATAACGCCTTCCGGGAACGGGATGCCGTTCAGCTTGTAGCACTGCTCCAAAACGGCGATGCGGCGGCGAACCGCCTCCGCCGTGATCAGCTGCGGCGTTCCTTTGCGGATCGCGTCATAGAGGGAGAGATACAGCTGCTTCGTCGGGCCGGGGGCGGGCTTCGCGCCTGCGCCTGCGTCGGCAGCGGTCACGGGTTCCCATGTTTCGGTCGTCCATTCGAGCTTTTCGGAGCAATAGACGCGGCCTTCCAACGGCGTCATATCAACGACGCGTTTCGGCATCTTGCTCCAATCCACATACTTCCATTCCAGTTTCTTCGTGCCGCCATGCAAACCGCCGTTCGTGCCGCAGACACACCAGCGTTCACGCGCGTATGGATTCGTCGCCATCAATTCGGCACGGATGATCGGCTTGTCCTTGCCTGTCAGCGTCAGATGGACTTCATCTTCTGCAGGACCGATGGACAGGGAGGACGCCACCATGCACTGCACTTCCGGCTCGCCGTCGCCGAACAGCTCCATGGCGTGATCGACCAGATGCGGCATGTTGTTGTAGAGCTGGCCGCCACCGTATTGACGGCTTGTCTGCCAGTCCCAACGACGTCCGAACCCATCCCAGCAGATTTGAATATACGTGATTTTGCCCAAAATGCCTGAACGGATGATGGAGCGGACTTTCTGGAAATCTTCCTCGAAACGGCGCTGCTGGAAC
>JAGCSE010000101.1 GCA_017964325.1 Victivallales bacterium
GCCGATTACGGCGTGCAGGATCGCGCCGTCGTCATCAGCCCTGTCGGTTGCGCTGTTTTCGCATACTATTATTTTGACGCAGGCAACATCCAAGTCGCCCATGGCCGCGCTCCGGCCGTCGCCACTGGCGTTTCCCGTGCGCAGGACTGCGTCGTCATCTCCTATCAGGGCGACGGCGACCTTGCGTCCATCGGCCTCAATGAAACGCTGCAGGCTGCCAACCGCGGCGAAAAAATTGCCGTTTTCTTCGTCAACAACACCGTCTATGGCATGACCGGCGGCCAGATGGCCCCCACGACGCTGATTGGCGAAAAGACCGTTACATGCCCGGACGGACGCGACCCGCTCACGCAGGGCTATCCTACGCACATGTGCGAACTTATCAGCACGCTGAAGGCTCCCGTGTTCGTCGAACGCGTCGCCGTTTCCGACATCAAGAACATCCGCAATGCCCGCCGCGTCATCCGCAAGGCGATTGAAATCCAGAAGGAAGGCAAAGGCTACGCCTTCGTCGAAATCCTCTCCCCCTGCCCCACCAACCTTGGAAAGAGCTCCGTCGCCAACAACGAATGGATTAACACGGAAATGGTCAAGGAATTCCCGCTCGGGAACTACCGTGACAACACCGCCACAGCCGAACCAATCGTCCGCGCCACAAGCGATTTCACGACGGAATCTCTTGAAAAGCTGTTCGACATCGCGAATCTCCCCCCAGCCATCGAGCATAAAGATCCAAATTTCAAGGAGTCGCAAGTCAAAATCTCCGGCTTCGGCGGACAAGGCGTCCTCAGCCTCGGCACCATGCTGACGCAGGCCGCGCACGCCGTCGGCAAACAAGTCACATGGTATCCGTCCTACGGTCCCGAACAGCGCGGCGGCACATCCAACTGCTCCGTCATCATCTCTGAAGACCGCATCGGCTCGCCCGTCGTCTATCATCCCGACCTGCTCGTCGCCATGAACCGCCCCTCTCTTGAGAAGTTCCAGAACGACGTCAAGCCCGGCGGCACGATCATGTACGACGCCCTCATCGGCGATGTGAAGCTACCGGACGGCATCCGCGGCGTAGCCGTTCCCGCGCAAGAACTTGCGAATCAGGCTGGCAATCCGAAAGGTGCGAATACTATCATGTTCGGCGTCATCCTCGGCCTTGGCCTTACGGGACTTCCCGCCGCCGCGTTCGAAACGGCTCTCGCCGCCTCCTTCGCCAAGAAGCCAAAGCTGATCCCGATGAATCTGGAAGTCCTCGCCTTCGCCCAAAAGTGGGTCAAGGAAAATGTAAAATAACAGAGGTCCCGCGTGCGTCCCGCCTGCGGGAAGGAGGTCCCGCGTGCGTCCCGCCGTGGGTAAAATAATCAATCAAACAAATTGCATTTTACAAAAACGGAAGTATTTTATAATTCTTCTGTTTTCCGCGACATCCGTCAAGCTTTGGCCAGATGGATGCGCGTTATCCTAAGACGCAAAGGAGGTGAATAAAAGCATGCCGTCAGAAATCAAGTGCCGCAAAGGCGAACCCGTCGAAAGAGCCCTTCGCAAACTGAAGAAAAAACTCGATAAGGAAGGTACGATGAAGGAACTCCGCAATCGTCGCCACTACGAGAAACCGAGCGAAGTCAAGAGACGTGAATCCAAGCATCGCTAAACCGCCTCCTGAAGACATGAAAACGTCGCCATGACAACATCGTCATGGCGGCGTTTTTTGCATCATCGTACTACGAAAAACCATCAGGCAGTTGCGGTCCCCAACCGTCACAAGCAGTTGCAGTTATAGATAAAGTTTCATCGGTCCAAGCAAGCCAGACGGCGTCAGTTGCATGAAATAGGAGAAATGATCACGGACTTTGTTGGCCAGCGTATTCGCCACCTCTATACGCAATTCGTTTCGTCCTACTTTTGCAATCCCTTTCATGTCAAATTGATATGGCGGGCAGACACGCAGCCCCAAATCCACGCCGTTCAGCCAGGCATGCGCTGTCTGTCCAACATTTCCCAAATCCAGAACCGCATTCGTCTGCTCCAAGGAAAGCTCCATCTTCCCTTCATAGCGGATGATGCCGGAAAAACCAATCTTATGGCCTATTCCCGTCACATTGAACAACTTATCGGTCTTCGCATAAGCTTCAAAATGATTCAAGTCATCGGATTCAGCCAGAGACACACAGAAGACAGGCTTCACATCCCACGTCTTTTCAAATGGTTGCGCAATCCATGGCAACACCCGCCATTCACAGCTCGTCATTGCGCCAAACACGATAACACAAGATTCGTATGGAGCCAATTTCAGGGAAATTTTACCATTGGTAGTTTTGCCGCGGAAGGCTTTTTCCTCCAACACATCCAACGCCAGATAATCGCCAGTGCAAGGGACAGCTACCGTCGTGTCAATGACATCCGTCGTCGATTCATTTACGAAATAGAACAGCTGCGTCTTGTCGCGTGTATAATGCGCATGACAAAGCGTCTCAACGTCCTCCTTGACTTCGATATCCGCCAGCCCAGTCTTTTGGACGGCTTTCGACAGTCGTTCCAATGGAACGACTTCCGAAAGGATACAGCAGTCCGCAGGAGCTTGTTCGATGAACCAAATCTTCAGCCCTGAATCGCCCAATGCCGCCATTGCATCTAGCAGAGCCGCAGGTAGTTCTGGTGCCGATGGCACAACCAAACAGTCATAGTGATTGCCATTGACAGCCAGCCGTCCATTTTCCACATTGGCGTTGTCCACCAAATCATCCGCTGGAACGATATCGAAATCCACATGGTTGTCCATCAGAATACGGGCCGGTTTCTGCGTGAGCATCGCTCCGTCCAAATCACGGCTCATCCATTCAGCCTCAGCATGATAGAGCAATGCGACCTTCGCCTCGTAATGTGCGCCGTCCAGCAAATGGCATACGCGATTCGTGTAACCCATGATTTTCGTAAAACCTTCAAACTGTGGGTCATGGCCTTCTGCGCCAAAATGCGGCGGGCAGTCGGGATCCGGATAGGCGGGCGAGAAGGCATGCGGCACGAACTGGTTGATTCCGCGCACCATCAGGAAATCCATGAGCCATTTCATGAACGGCGCACCTTCCGCCCAGCCAAACGCGCCAAACACTTCGCACATGGCCCGTCCTTTGAAGGCCGGATTCAGATGCGCCGCAGACGAACACAGCTTCGGCAACACATAATGGAAGAACTCCGGATTGACGTAACCTCCTGAACAAGAGGCGGTATGCTTGAAATGCCCCATGCCGGGCATGACTTGATGCAGCACGACATCCATGCCGCTCATATCCTGCCCATCCTGACTACGGAAATAATGGCCTGCACTGCAGCCAAGCCGTGCATGCGCGTTCATGTCTTCAATGATATGTCCGATATATTCGACGCCGCGTGCACGGCACCAATCGCCCAACTGCCGCACGAAGCAGTCACGATAGCGTTTCGTCACCAAGTCCATGTACGCCAATCGGATGGCACCAGTCGGCTTGCCCATGTCATACCACAAGGCTGGCAGCGACGCAAGGCCTTTTCCGCCCAATGCGGCGTCCATGCCGCACAACATATCGTCATGCCACGGCAGGCCAAGCCCGGGCATGCCCAAACGATGGTTGTACATGCCGCGATCGATTTCCGTCGTGCCGAACCACAGGTTTCCAAGGCTCGGTTCATCCGAAAAGAAGCCAGCCAACGTGTTGCCGAAATATTTCTTATAATGCTTGTAATGAGGCTCATAGACGGCCTCCAGCAAGACGGCAACGGATTCCGCGTTCATCATGTCGATGTAATACTGCTGCCTCGGATTCACGCCTGCACGGGATTTGTACAGGAAAAAGACGCGCCATACGCCGCGCGGCACATCCCAGATCAATTGACCATCAACGATTTTATCCGAAAGATCAATCGCCTCTTCCGAAATCGTTTCATCCAATTCCGTCCGCTGATAGGCGAAAACGCCCAACAGATGGCGTTCGTCATTGTCCGGTTGCACAAGCAATGCGCTATCTGCCATGGGGCCAACGACATCGACATGCCGTTCCGTCAAATGCCATTTGCGCAGTTCTGGATATTTTTCCTTCAGCAAACCATTGGCGTTGCCCGTCGGGAAATGATTGTCGTCCAGAATCCAGACCTTCATGTCGCGCTTTTCAGCCTCCGACAGAATCAAATCCATGTCCCGCCACCATGTTTCGCCGCAGAAATCGCGATGCGGACGTGATTCGACGCAGAACGCCCTGCATCCGCTTGCCGCAATCCGCTCGATCTGAGCGGGAATCTTGTCATAATGGTCGCCATGCTGCCAGTAGAACGGCAACAGATGATTACCGACTTTTCCATCAAAATATTCGCGCAGTTTCTTGTCCATTGTCCGATTGCAAATGTGTTTTCATGAAAGTGTTCAACAATGAAACCATAACATTGCCCATCTTTTGAAAAAATCAATTATTCCATCCCTGCAACTCTTCACCATCCATCTTGTTTTTTCATGCGATGCCATTACATTAGATAATGGAATAATAGCAGAAAAAGAAACATGCCCAATACCCATCCAGACATACCTCCGCTCCGGCAGGCCTTCACGCATTTTCCGAACATCGGCCCCGTCCGTTTGAAAATGCTGTTGGAGGCCGGCATCCGTTCGTGGGAAGACATCGGCCCCTTCCCGCCGCCTGAACTCCATGCCTGGAACGCGTTCTGGTCGCCGATCTATCAGACAGCCATCGAATGCCGTGAGGCGGATGCCGCAAACGACATCCAGTTCTTCATCGAACATCTTGCCCCGCAGGACCGATGGCGGCTTCTCCACAAGCATTGGCCACAATGCGCCTTCCTCGACATCGAAACTTCCGGACTCGATTTTGACGCGGATATCACCGTCATATCCGTTTTCTACCAACATCAAGTCCAGTTGTTCGTTAAAGATGAAAACATCGATGACTTTCCGGACTTTCTCCTTACCCTCCCATTTATCGTCACCTACAACGGCAGCACATTCGACATTCCGAAAATCACGCGATTCTTCAACCTCCCTCCCCGGCCCGTCCCGCACATCGACCTCCGATGGCTTTGCCAACGACTCGACCTCACGGGTGGCCTGAAACCCATCGAACAGATGCTCGGCATCATCCGCCCACAGGATCTGCAGGGCACCGACGGTGATGACGCCATCCAGCTCTGGCAACAGTGGCAGGCGTTCCACGCCCCATATGCACGGTATCTCCTCATGAAATACTGTGCGGCGGACACGCTCTCCCTCGAACTGGTGACAGACCGCATTCTCGAACAGCACGGTTTCCCAGTCGCCGCGCGACCGCAACAAGCCCAAATATGGTCCGCCTTGGAACAAATCTCCAAACCAGATCGGCCCGCCGTCGAACCTTCTGCAGTACAGCCTGTCCAAGAGGAGCAGACGACCATCGCCTCCCTTCAAAACAGGCTGAAGGATTTTCTGAACAAAAAAAGACATCATTAACCATAAAAAACCATCAACCCAACCTCGAAAAACATGAGAAAAATCACTGCATTCATCCTCCTCGCACTCCTCGTCAATTTCGCCAACGCACAAGTCCAGAGCATTGATATCATCAAAGAAGCAACGGACAATCCAACCATCGCCATCACCGCCTTCAACGGCGCACCAGAAGCCAAACAGAAACTCGAAAGAATGTTTGCCCTGTCAGGCTGGTTCAAGGTCCTCCCCACAAATGAAGCGGCAAAAGCGCAAATCACCGTCCAAGCCGCCGCAGGCAGTGCACAATACGCCTTGAACCTCCAAACCAGCACAAAGAAAATCTCTTGCCAACAGCAAGGCGAAAACCTCGACCAGGCCGCCCGCAGAACCGTTGACGACATCATAAAGCAACTCTTTAACGTGCCTGGCATCTGCGACCGCAAAATCATCTATGTCCAGCCCTCCCCTAAGAACGAATATCGTGAAATCTGCTCCATCTACCTCGACGGCAATGGGTTCGACAGACTCACAAAAAACGGCGTCATCTCCACCGAGCCCTGCTGGGGCCATGCCAACGCATTCGTCTATACGCTCGCCAAGAACAACGCCCTCCACATCGTGCTCGTGGACGCCGCAAAACGCGTTCAGCGCGTCGTCTCCTCCGCCAACGGACTAAACTGCTCCGCCGCTCTCTCGCGCAACGGACAGTTTGTCTCCCTCGCCATGAGTCTCGACAATCAAGTGGATCTCTATTGCCTCGACCTCGCGACCAATTCCCGCAAACGCCTCACCAACGACCGCTCCGTCGAATCCTCCCCCTGCTGGTCTCCCGACGGCAAACAGCTCTGCTACGTCTCCGATGCGACGGGAATGCCAAAACTCTATGTCATCTCCACCAACGGCGGCTCTCCGAAACGCCTCCAAATCGGCGGCGGCGAATGTGTCTCTCCTGATTGGTCGCCCATCTCCAATAAGATATGCTTCTCCCAGAAGACATCCGCTGGTTATGTCATCAATATTCTTGACATGAAAACTCCGAACGCCAATCCTGAAACCGTCACAAACGCCGCCGGCGACTGGGAAGCCCCCTCATGGGCTCCCGACGGCCGCCACATCGTCTGCACGCACACAACAGGCGGCAAACGCGAAATCGTCATCATCGACACGTTCTTCAAGACGTTCAGGCCCGTCACCGACAAAGCCTACTACTCCCTCCCCGCCTGGCAACCTGCGTGGTGATTGAACTGTATCAAGATTGCAAACACAAGCCCCAAGCACCAATGACGGTCTTGGGGCTTCACATTTTTAGAGATTATAGAGTTCCTAATCTATTTCCTCCCTAAACGCCTTCTCCACTGCCTTCGCCGCAGGTTTGTCGTTTAAATCAAAATCGATCAGGCTTGTGTTCGCAGGGCATGGGAAGCAGTCGTGCCCCATCCAGATGATGATGCCGCCGCAGGACGGGAAGCGTTTCTTGCAGGAGCGGATGGCGTATGACAACGCCTCCGCCTGGCGTTTTTGGCTCCAGGCGACATATTCCTCCACGCTTGCAGCCGCGCGGCCGTCATGATCCGCCTTGAAGACGTGTTCCTCCCGCCACCATGTCGTCGGATTGCTCCAAATCGGAGCCTCGCCTACTGGCATAACCGGTTCATTTCCAGCATATTTTCGAATGATATCCGCACTGGCCGCGCCTGGAGCTCCAACCTCCGAACGGAACAACGCGTCGTCGCCGTCCCAATACGGCTGCCAGTTGTCTTCCAAACGTCCGACAGGCTGCCAGGGGCCATGCACGTCGTGGTGGATTCCTTTGCCGTAATCCTTAGCATCCGCATTTTCAGATGCTCCCGACGACGATGCAGGAAGCCATGCGCGACCGCCATCCAGTTCTGTAACAACCTCCTTCAGAACAGCCAAGACGGGTTCAGTGCCATCGCATACATGATGCTGCTCCCAGAACAGTTCATTGCCGCCGCACCAAATCGCCAAACATGGATTCGACGACAACGTAGCAACATATTCCTCTGCAATCAGCCGTGCTTCCTTCAGGACTTCCGGATTGTCCGGCGGAATATTGTCGATGCCGGAGCTTGACAGCGGAAATTCCTGCCACACAAGAATTCCCGCCTCATCGCATAGATCATAGAACAAATTGCATTCGCGCGATGCCCCGCCCCATACACGCAAGATGTTCACACCCATCTTCTTGTACCGGTTGATGAGCGTCCTGTAACGGTTTTCGTCAAAATCCGCGTAATTCGGAAGGACGGGCGTCCAATTGACGCCTTGCAGAAACAGCGGCTCGCCGTTGACGGAATATACCCACGGCAACGCGTCCGCAGGCGCGTTCGGGGCCGCGTCGCGACGAATCGTGCGGAAGCCGATCCGCCTGAACAGGGGATCCGCGCCTGGCGCATACAAACGTAGTTCATAAAGCTTCGCCTCGCCGCGCCCATTGGGCTGCCAAAGTTGCATTCCCTTGACAGAAAACGTCTTGCCACGTTTCAGTGTTTCAAGCGGTTCATCCATGGATTTCCAGACGACGGTGTCGCCGTCAAATATATAAATATCAACGGTCTGCGACGGCAGATTCCAGCCCCGCAACCGGATGGTCAGCGAATCCGCCGTCGTGTCGCAACCGACAAGTTCCAATCGCGGTTCGGACACCGTCCGCAAAAACACATTTCCCGCGATGCCCGCCTGCACGATTCGCGGACACCAATCCCACTGATAGTAGAAACGCGGCTTTGTCATGCCGATGCGGCTTGTCCAGCCAATCTGGCCCTGCCAGTCCGGTGGCAACGCCAAAACGATTTCCAGCAAATGGCGACCATTTTTCTCTGGAAGTTTCACGCAATGAGTACGATGCGCTCCTGAAAATTCGCCGGTGATTTGTCCGTCCAACAGCACCCAACCTGCGGCATCCGGTCGTTCAATGACGATTTCGCAAGGTTCATCTGGCAGTTCGACATCAGTCGAATACATCCAATGACGATTCTCAACCCATTCGCAATCACGTGCTTGGAAACCGACGTTCCAATCCGGCAGCAGCCCCGCCTTCCGCAATGCCAACTGCACAGAGCCAGGCACGATTCCTTCCACGCCGCGAATGCAGGCCTGATGGTCGTTGCCTTCAGCCCCACGCGGCGCCCACTGCCATACAAACGGCATCCATCCCGTCAGACGCCATGGATGATAATTTAAACACTTTTCCATATTCTACCTAAATATATTTCTCACGAAAACACAGTTGCCAATGCTCATGGCTTTTCACTGGGACAACTGAGATTTATGGAAAAAAAAACTTGTCGCATTTGTCCCGTCTGTCTCAGTTCGGCACTTTCTTAATCTATCACCGCCTTTTGATTTCGCACAACCAATTTTGGAGATATATTAAACGATGCAACCAAATCCATAAAAAACATTCTTTTCAAGATCATGCACACCTCCACCATTTCCATTCCACTTCCAGGCGGACAGACAATTGAATGCCCACTCGTTTCGCTGAATACCGTCATCGTCGGCGCAGGAGCCGCCGGCCTCAAATGCGCCCTCCGTTTGCAGGAACTTGGCATGAAAGATGTCGCCGTCATCGTAGATAGGCTCGGCAACGGAACTTCAAACAATTCTGGTTCAGACAAGCAGACATACTACAAGCTCGGAATTTTCGGAAACGAACCAGACAGCCCCATGGATTTCGCCAAATCCCTCTTCCAAGGCGGCATGATGCACGGCGATACCGCCTACGTCGAAGCCCTCGGCTCGGCTCCGGCCTTCTTCGATCTCTGCCGCATCGGCGTCCCGTTTCCGCATAATTCCTTCGGAGCATACGTCGGATACAAGACCGACCATGATCCGCGCCAACGCGCAACATCCGCTGGCCCAAAGACTTCTCAATATATGTTCCAATGTCTTCTCAAGGAAGTACAACGGCATGGCACCGCCATTTTCGACCACCATACCGCCATCGCCATCTTGACGGACAAACCAAAGGACGGCCCTAAACGCGCCATCGGCATCATCTGCCTCAACAAAAACGACTTCTGGAAACCAAACTATGGACTCACAGTCTTCAACGCGACAAATGTCGTCCTTGCAACTGGCGGACCAGGCGAACTTTACAAAATCTCCGTCTGGCCGCACGGCCAAGTCGGTTCCCATGGAATCGCCTTCAAGGCGGGAGCTGCGGGAAACAATCTCACGGAGCTCCAGTTCGGGCTCGCATCCACGAAATTCCGCTGGAACCTTTCGGGCACCTACCAGCAGGTAATTCCAGATTATTTTTCAACGGATGCCGACGGCATTTCAAACAAACGCCATTTCCTCCATGATTATTTCGATGACATGTCGTCCATGGCCACCAACATCTTCCTCAAAGGCTACCAGTGGCCGTTCCATGCCGCCCGCCTCCAAAACGGCGGTTCTTCCATCATCGACATCGCCGTCCATCGTGAAATCGCCGCAGGCCGCCGCGTCTTCATCGACTTTATGCGCAATCCCACGCCCTCCCCTGGCATGGAGCCATTCTCCATTGATATCCTTCGCGACGAGGCAAAGCAGTACCTCCTGAAATCTGGAGCCACACAAGCCACGCCATACGAACGCCTTAAATTCATGAATCCACAAAGCATCGAGCTTTACGCCGAACATGGAATCGACCTCCGCCAACCACTTGAAACTGCGGTCTGCGCACAACATTGCAACGGCGGCCTATCCGTCGATTTGTGGTGGGAATCCAATCTCCGCCATCTTTTCCCAATCGGCGAAGTCTGCGGCACACACGGTGTTCGCCCTGGCGGCAGCGCCCTCAACGCCACGCAAGTCGGAGCCGTGCGCGCCGCACAGCGCATCGCAAACGTCTATTTCCAACCGCCGCTTTCGACGGAACGGTTCACCGAAGCCGCCGCCACGCAGATTGCCGAGCAGCATGAATTCCATCGTAACTGCCTATCACCCAAGGAAGATGCGCTCAACGCAAAGGAAGTCCGCCCACAAATCCAGCAACGCATGACGGACAGCCACGCTTTCATCCGCTCTCTCGACGGAGCATCCCGCGCCCTCCGCGAAGCCAAGCAATTGATGCGAGACATCGAACTTCTCGGCATCCGCGCCGCATCGCCGCAGGAATTGCCTCGAATCGATGAAGACCGCGCACTCGCGCTCACATCCGTTGCTTTCCTGTCAGCACTCGTCACCTACATCGAACAAGGCGGCGGCAGTCGCGGCGCGTATATGATACTTGACGAAAATGGCTCTCTCGCAGTGACTTCCAAACAAGGTACGGACCTACGCCACCGTCCTGAAAACATGGACAAACGAAACGAAATCCTCCAAGTCCAGCTCAAAAACGGCTCCATCAGCGATTTCAACGTCACTCCCACCACCGTCCGACCACTTCCCAAAGATGACTCATGGTTCGAGACGACATGGGCCGACTGGAACAACAACAAGATTTTCTAGTCTAAATGGATGTTCGTTCAGTACATTCCAACCCAACCGAAATAGCCAATATCAACCGCTTTTATTCGTTTTATATCATGACCGCTCGTCATTGACAACGGCCATTCACCCATTACATCAACTGTTAACCATAAAACATTGCAAGTTACTATGTCAGAACAGGGAAACACAAACCTCGACCATACGTCATCTCCGCTGAAATCAACAGAACAGAACGAAGGCGACCTCACGACGCTCCATACGGAAGCGGATCTGATTGCCCAAATCTCCAGACCAAGCGACAATTTCCAGCCGCCAGATGACGAAGACCCGCTGGAAGCCGAAAAGGCACGCCAAGTCCCGCTCTGGCTCAACATCATCTGCTTCATCGCCATCCTCACGATGGCGGGACAGATAAAACTGCCGATACTCGGAGGCTTCCTCGCCATTGCCGACCTTGGTTTCCTAGCTGCCTTCATCTCCATCATCGCACATCTTTTCATCAGCAAGAAGACCATCCACATCCCATGGATGGCTCCCGCCGCCATCGCCGTCTTCGCCATCGCCAACGTCTTCGCAAAGTCAGGCCTCAACGGCGGCCTCGAAACAGCCCAACTCGCAGAACAACTGTTCGGCGGACTCATCCTCTTCGCATTCATGACGGAATATGCTCCAGGTACGACACTTATCGCCGTTACGACCGCCTTGCTCATCAACCTCGTCGTCGCAGGAATCCAATATTATTTATATGGTTATTACATGACCATCGCCCCTGCGGACATCAAGGCGTTGTCATGGGGCATCGGTCCCGCCATGACGGGCCTTTTCCGCAGCCGCATGGCTTTCAGCTTCTTCATAGCCGCCTCCCTCGCATGGTGCATTCCACAATGGCTCGCTGGACCTGACAAATACTCCACCCGCAACATAAACATTCTTGGTATCGTCTTTGCCATACTCGTCATCGCCCTATTCTTCATTCCTAATGCGCAAATGCTTATCATCGCCATCATTGTGACGTTCATCGCCACATCCTACATCTCATCCCGCGCAAGTATCGCCGCCATCGCCGCCGCCATCGTCGCTCTTTTCATCCTTTTCGCGATTCCAGACCCGCTGCCGAAAGCCACGTTCCTCAGCACCATCTCCCCCTTGAAAGGCGCAGATTACGTTGCGGACGCCACTATTCTTTTCAACCGCAAAACTCCCGCAGAGCCGCAGGACGTTTCTGAAGTCGCCCATGAACTCAAATCCTGCCACTACGATTTCTTCGCCGCCCTGCGCATGGCAAGCCGTCGCCCATGGTACGGAGTCGGCTCAGGCAAATACCAGACCAACATCCGCCGCTGCTACCAACCCGACCTCCCGTCACCGCCTGGAGTCAACGACATCGAAACCGACACACAAGCCGCATGGGGCATCCTCCCCGCGACCGTCGGCTTCCCAGCCGCCGCAGTTTTCGCACTGCTCCTCCTGACAGCTTTCGGAGCCAATTTCAGACGTTCCGAAACATCAACCTTGAACTACGGCGCCGCATTGGCCATCGCCGTCTTCTTCATAGGAATGTTCATCTCCGATCCGCTGACACGCGGTCTCGGCTGGTTCCTCGCGCTCGCCATCGCTTCCTCCACCCTTCCACGCCCTGACGCGCCTTGCGAATGCGGCAAGATTGATTTCAACAAAATCATCGGCATCGGCGTCGTTTTAGGCATCTTGACCATTGCCGTTGCCTGCCGCAAGTCAAACGCAGACCCGCTTGCTGAAGCCCCCGTCGTTAAGCCTGAAACTCCCGCAGTGGCAACTCCTGCCGAAACAGCCCCCGCCGTCAAACCAACCGAAACTCCCGCAATCGCACAATCCCAATCAACCGAACAACCTGCGACTCAAATGCCTGAGCAACAACCTGCTGCCGAAAAGCCGTTTACGCCTTCCGACAATGAATTGCTGAAAGTCTTAAACGCCTCTGTCGCAACGCAAATCACCGCGCCGATGGAAAAGGCCGAAGAAGCCGATGCGCCTGACGGCACGATTCTCGTCATTCCAGACGGCAAAGGCGTTCCTCCGCAAGGCAAGCAACCTGAGCTTGAATACGGCGGCTGTGTCTTCGAGTTCGAGACGACAGAAGATTTCAACGCGGAAATCTGGCTGAACGTCGTATGGGACGGTTCCTGCGGCAACACCATCGACATTCGTGTCGATGATGAAAAGAAATCTGTAACCGTCGGTAACGACGGAACATACAATGTATGGCACTGGATGAAATCCCCCAAGTCCTACAAGCTCCGCACAGGAAAGCATAAGCTGTACATCCTCAACCGCGAAGACGGCATCAAATTCGCACAGGCCTTCATCACCAACGACAAGAACCTTGTCCCACAAGGTTTTGAAGAAGAATAACCTACGGAGTCATCAAACGTGAAAAAACTGCTTTTCATCACCGTTTTGGCCATCGCCGTGTTCTCCGTTCATGCGGAAGATGCAGCTGAAGAAAAGGCTCCTGACCTAGACAAAATTCCGCCGCAGGAGTTTCTCGAAATCGTCCGTGAGCCGTTGCGGACAGATGCCTGGGGCGAAATCACAGGTCGTGTCACGTATGCAAAAGAGAAATCGAATATGCTGAAAGGCACGATCCGCGTCCGTATCACGTTCGCTTCCAGTTCCATGCACGCACAGATTGTCCTCAACGACAAAAATGTCTATGCCATGGAGCAAAAGAATACGGAAGACACGAAAAAAACGGCCATCACGCTCGACCTTCCCGAAAAGGAGGAAAAGCCTGGTCTTTTCGACTTTGGCATTGAGCCAGAAGACCTTACGTTTGCTTTCATCTACTGGGATTTCATCGAAGAACTGCCCCGCAGCGAAAGTCGTATGCGTGATTGCCGCGTCATGAAACTCGCCGATCCGACGGGCAAAGGCGGCCATGTACTCGTTTGGTTCAACACGAAATATGGCTTCCCGCTTGAAGCCCGCTGGTTTGAAAAAGGAGCCCTCGCCCCATGGCGAACGCTCCAATTGAAAGGCGCGAAGAAGCACGCCAACGGCCTTTGGTTTGTCAAGGAAATGCGACTTGAAGGCGCAGACAAGAAATGGAAAACGCAGGTCAAATTCGACCACGCCGAAATCAACGCAGTAGGTGATTGATTTTTCTCTGCAATGGCGCGGAAGGGGCGCATTTCTCTGTGCGACATTACATTGTGCAATGCGCAATCATCGCTATTTAAGCAGTTTCTCTACCATCGCCACATCTTCTTCGACGATGTTGTCGTTGTCTGCGCGGTTCATTCCCACGTTGATGACATCGCCAGGCTTGATGTTACGCAGTGCGTAATCAAATCCCATGAATGCGTCGATGCGACCAGCGCCGAGCACTTTGTAGGCTATGCACGGCTTCCTGACGGATTGAATGAACGCAATGGCTTTCGGCGGGTCATCCAATTGGAAGCGTTCGCCGCCGAGCTTCGAATGCACGCTACCGCAGTTGAAAAACGGAACCACATGGAAATCAACGATATCAAAGGAATCAATCCACTTATGCGTCTCCGTGTCATGCCCTGCCACACCGACAGGCACGCCCTTTGACCGGGCATATTTCACCCATGCGCGAAGTTGTTGCTCATCACGATTCTTGAATAGTTCGTCCACCAGACCGCCGTGGAAGAAAAGAGCCTTGCATCCCGCCGCAACGGCATCGTCAATCGCCCATTCCATGCTCGGCAGTGAACGGCAGGAAATCTGTCCCACCCAGTTCATCTGACATTCGTCAGATTTTAGATATTGCTTTGTGGTCTCAATCACGTGCTTCGTCTCGTTGTTGGTCACGAACGTGTTGATTCCTGCCTTCCATGCGCGATTCCATGTCTCAATGATGCGTTCAGGCGTGTGATAGCTGCGCATTTGCTCGTCCCGCTCACGGCTCTGATGGCTGAATCCACCAAAAGGATTCGCGCCAATCAGCATCTTCGTCATCTCAATCCCACAAAAATTAACTGTTGGTAACATACTACCATCCTCTTGGTTACATTGTTTTCAACAAGAAAAACATCCCGCCGTCCATGCGGCGGGACGTAGTTGCCTTTCGTCAGTTCTCCGCGATGAACGCCGTCAAAAGCTCCGCGTATTTTTCAAGGCCGGAAAGACTCTGCCATTCGTTCGGACCGTGTGCGTCGCCACCAGGCAGTCCGATGATTCCAAGCGGAATGCCCAATTTCACAAGATGGCGGGCATCCGTTGCGCCATTCATTCGGCTCGTGCCAATTTCATGGTCGGGAAACGCCACACGCATTTTCTCCATCAGCTTCTGAATCAACGGATTCTTCTCATCCGTGTACATAGGCTGGCAGTGATGCGGCGTCGTTTCAACATCAAGTCCAGTCAGTTCCTTCGCCTGATTGATGATCTTTTCATAATCCTCCTCCGACGTGTAGCGGATGTTCAACGTCATCTCCGCCAAATTTGGAATTTGGTTCGTCGAGGCAGGATTGCCGCCGTTGATGACCGTTGCCGCCATCGTGTTGTGCCATTGGTCTTCCTCCGTCACAACAGGCCACACGGCACGCAACTTTAGATATCCGTCTATCAGACGGTCAATTGCGTTCTGGCAATTCCATGGACGGGACGAATGTCCAGACACGCCGTGGGCGCGCAAATGCAGCGTAATAATACCCTTCTGCGCGACAGCGACACCATACGCTGGCCCGTCGATGATTAAGCCGAGCTTGCGTCCCTTATAGCCGCGTCCGACCATGCCGCCCGTTGTCCTGCCGCCATGCTCTTCATCTGCCGTGAAAATCGTGCCGACACTGGCACGACCCTTCAAAGCCGCCATGATCTTAAGGGCGCAAATCGCTGCCCCTTGGTCATCGGAAACGCCGCGCCCACGGACGATGTCGCCGTCAATTTTTGGGATGAACATATCCTCCGACGGCACCACAACTACGTCCAGATGCGCGTTCAATAGATAATCCACTTCTTTGCCAGGCAC
>JAGCSE010000102.1 GCA_017964325.1 Victivallales bacterium
ACATAGCGGACATGATGCCATTGACCTGCTTCCAACGGCGAATGGGTAAGCCACGCTCCGTTGTCGATAGGCATGATATTGCCGGCGGAGAAAGGGGCGCAGGCCATTTGCGTGCCGCGCGTATCGCGTACGAACAGCATGTAGCGGGCCGACGGCGTGACGGGATTGAGCCAGTAGTCGACGACGATCGTCTCCGGATTGGCTGCGATGATTTTGTCGCCGAAATTCGGGCTCGTCCAGCTGGGCGTGGCCTTGTTGCCGCCTTCCGTCGTCTTCAGCAATAAGGCTCGCTGGACATTTGGATGATCTTTGATTTCAACGACTTCGCGGATGCCTTTCGTTGGCTTCGGCGTGAATTGCGAGAAGTCTTCCGTGTAGATGATCGTGTTCGCCATGAAAGCGCTTGAACTGAGCAAAATAATGGAGAGGCAGGTTCTGAGCATTTGAAAAATCCGGTTGAAGGAAAGAAGGCTGTTGCTTGCGAAAACATGTTCAGCATGTAAAATAAGGCAAAGAAAATATGGCGCAAGCCATCAGAATGAAAATAATGGTGAAAACGGTGCGGAATGGCATTTGGACCATGAAACTTTATAGGAGACGAACATGAGGCAGACGATGTTGGCGTTGGCGTTTTTGGCGGCAGGCGGCTACTTGGAGGCGAAGCAGATCGCCGTCTATGGGCGCGACGGAAAGACGGCGGATGTGTTGGCGAAGACGCTGAAAACGGCTGAAAACACGGTCGTGAAACTGGATGCGGATGCGTTCTGCAAGAAGGAGAATCTGCTTCAGGCCGATTTGGTGGTGATTGCGGAGCCGATGAACGTTCCGGCGGCCTCCGCTGTGGCCATCCACGACTATCTGGCGGCCAAAAAGAGCATGCTGCTGCTGGGGCCGCGTCCGTTCTGGAAGCCAGTCTATAAAGTTGGAAACGAATGGCTTACACGGGAAGAACGGCTTAAGAAACGCGCGCAGACGCCGTGCGAGCTGTTGAAGCTGCCGTCGCAGGACGCATGGCATCTTTCCATGCGCGAGAAGGACATCAAGACGAAGATGACGGTTGAAGGCGTCAACGGCCTTCATTACCAATTGGATACGCTGATGGGATGGACGACGTACGCCGCGCCGTGCATGGGCATGTTTCCGAAAGGCCATGATCTGATGTGCCTTTCCGTGAAGGGCAATCCGAACGTGCGGAGCTTGTGCATCGAACTGGTCGAGACGGATAACTCCCGCTGGATCGCGACGGCGCCGGTCGCGACGGAATGGCGCAAACAGTCTTTGGAGGCGGCGGATTTCAGATTCTGGCATGACTGCACGCCGTCGAAGCCGCGCGGCGGAAAGGGCGACGTCGTGAATTTCGCGAATGTGCGGACGATCTCGATTGGTCTTGCAGACACGCATACGCCAGGCTCGGCGGGAGCGGATCTGGAGTTTTGGATAAAGGACATGGGAACGGCCGTCAATCCGGACGACGGCGCGGACGCACCGGATGCGCGGTTCGCCTACATGGAGACGTTTTATCCTGCATACAAGCAATTTCCGATAAAAGAAAGCCCCGGCTGCTTCGGCACGATGAACCGCTGGCAGGGGCGCGGATTCAACCAGAAGGCGTCGTGGCGGTATCGTCCGTTCAGATATGAGAACGAATCTCTTGTTTCAGACAAGTATGTCCATGCCGACACTTCTATATGGATGACGCATTATCTGGACGGCGATTTCGCGGGCTCGCGCGTGGCGACGATCGCGACGCCAGTGGATACGGATCATGACGTGTATCTTGTTATCGTGAAAATGCTTGTGGAACGCGTCTTGCAACCGATTGAACTGATTGGCGGAGGAACGCATTATTTCGGGATGTTCCCAGATCAGACGGATGATATCGGTTACGAGCTGGAAGTCTTTGAAGATGTACCAGATGCGAAAATCGCAGTGGAAATGGAAGTGAAGGAAAAGGACGGCGCCGTCGTGCAGACGGAACGTTTCATGCCGAAAGCGACGACCGGCCTGAAAAAGGCGAAAAAGCCATTCATCCAGCCGAAAGCCGATACGCAATATATTGTGATGACGCGACTTCTGGTCAACGGAAAGGAATGGGACCGCGTGGAGCAGGAAGTCTATGCGACAAAGACGCGGGAGGCGTTGCGCGCAAACAAGAAAGGCTTCATCACGGTGAAAGACGGCAATTTCATGCTGAACGGGAAGCCGTGGTATCCCGTTGGCGTAAACTACTGGACGTCAAACTACGCGGCGTTGGAATGGCGTCGCTACATCCAGGGCTTTTTGGTGGCGGGATTCTATGATACGGAGCAGATCGAGAAGGATCTGTCCGTGATGGAGTCAGTCGGCATCAACATGCTTTCCGTTCAGATTTTAGGCGATACAGGAAAGGAAGATACGCTGCGGAACATCCTCGACTTCTTCCATCGCTGTGAAAATCACAACATGTATGTGAACGGCTTCCTGAAGCCTGCGTCGCCGTTCGCCTTCAACGACGCGAAGGTGGAGGCGGCCATGAAAGAGGGCGAACTGGCCCATTTCCCTGTGCTCTTCGCCTATGATTTATGCTGGGAGCCAGGCAATTACGCCTTCGACGCGAAATCGCGCCCAGCCTATGATGCGCGTTGGAACAAATGGTTGAAGGATCGTTACGGTTCCGTTGAAAACGCGATAAAGGACTGGGGCGTCGAGCCGAACCGCAATGAAAAAGGGCAGGTCGCGTCGCCGACGGACGCGCAGTTGCGCATGGACGGCGAGTGGCGGATCTATGTCGCTGCCTACAGGCGGTTTATGGATGATGTCACGTCGAAGATGTGGAATGTCGCAACACAGAAGATGCGGGCGTTGGCGCCGAACCAGCTGATGAGTTTCCGCCAAGGGAACACGCTGGCTCATGATTTCGCGCTGACGGGGCCAGTGAAGCATCTGGATTTCATCTGTCCGGAAGGCTATTCGATCCCGAACAACGAAAACGGCTACAATGCGGCGGCGTTCATCACGCGCTATGTGCATTTTACGTCAGGCGGCAAGCCGATCATCTGGGCGGAATTCGGAAAGAGCATTTGGGATGCGCAGGCGGTTGATATTTCGGACGCCGCGTTGAAAGGTTGCACGGATTATCATGATTTGTTCTATCGGATGGTCATCGATTCAGGCGCGAACGGTACGGCGCCATGGTGGTGGAGCGGTTGGTATCGCGTCGGCGAAAACAGCGATTTCGGCATTTCGAATCCAGACGGAACGCTGCGTCCGATGGCGACGATGTTGACGAAATACGCGCCGATTATGAAGACGGAACGCACGTATGATGAAGGAGATGTGCCGTTCATGGTCGATCGCGACGCACATGCGGGCGGCTATTGGTACATGGCCTTCAACACGGGTCGTGACGCCTACAAGGCGGCCCGCAAACAGAACAAGCAGCTGAAACTGGTCAGCGAGGCGACAGGCAAGACGTCCGCCGACGTGCCGTTGAAAGCGATCGGCAACGTGCCGTGCAACGGCTACAATCCGCCGAAATATTTGAACAGCGAGTTCAATTCGGTCATGCTCGTGCTGCCGGACGGGACGCGGCTTGGCGTCATGAACGGTTCGGAAATCGAATGGCCGAAAAACAGTCCCGTCGTGGTGGAGGTAAGCGTCGGCAATCTCGGCGAGGCGACATGGGTGAGTTCTTCCGGCAAAGCTGTCAAGGAAGGCGATATCATTTTGGAATGCGGCACGCGCCGTGTCAAGATTGGGCAGACGGTTCCGAAGTTTGGCGATGCCATGCTGAAAAACGTTGTGTTGGCGGATGCGGTGAACGGAAAACGGACGTTTAAGCTACAGCTGAACGCATTTGGCAGAACAAACTTTGGCGAGATATTTATGTTTACAGTCTTCTAGATTTGCTAGAGCTTCTAGGGCTTCTAGAGAAATGATGAGATTTTTATGAAAAAGATAAAGCCTATATTGCTTATATTATTTTGTGGAGCGTGGATAATGAAAGCCGCTGATTTATCGCTTGATTTCAAGGGAAATGGAGAGATTAATGTGGTGGGTGTGGCGGTTGGTGCGTTGCCCGGCGGCTTTTCCGTAAAGGAACGCATTTTCAAGAAGGTGCAGCCGGAAGTTATTCTGGCGGAGGATTTTCAGAATGAAAATCGGCAATGGGAGGCGGCTGTTTTCGGCGGAAAAACGCCTGAGCCAGGCTGTGAATTGATTGCGGAAAATGGCGAGACGTTTATCCGCGTCGGCGGAAAGGAGCGTTACGGGCATGGCGTCCAGCCGAAAATAGTGGCGAAGGTCATGCCTGGCGGCGTATGCGAGATTTCCTTCAAAGGCCGCGTACCGAACCCGGAATCGACTTTCATCGTCTATCTGAAGGTCTATGATGCTGAAGGAAAAGATATTACGGATGAACTTCCGGCTGGCGGCGGCTGGTCCTATTCTCCGTTCAGTCATACCCATTGCCGTTTCCCGATATCGTTGGCGACAAGCAACCAGTGGGAGACGGTCAAATTGGTTTATCCTGTCCCGCAACGTGTTCATGGCGTGCGCTTTTCGATATGCCAATGGCGCGGTCTGCATGCGGATTGCGCATCCTATCAAATGACATGCACAGGCGGCGCGGAGTCGCATGACGTGGTGTTTGACGAAAGGACGCATGCGGTTCAGCCCGACGGAAGCGTGAGAGGCGTTTTGCGCAGCCATGAAAGCAATCTGTCATTGAAAACGCTGTGGCGGCGCGGCGACCATGGCGAATGGACGGTTCATGCGGAAATGGCGGATGAAAGCCAGCCGCCGAAGCCGCGGGCGCTAGACGTGAAATTCCGTCTGCCGATGGATTGCGTCGGTGGCAAATGGCATCGGCTGTGGCGGGATTCAAAGACGATCAAATCAGGCGAAAGTTATTCACTGCAAGCCACTTCTGTTGGCAGCCACGGTGTTGCGCCGTATCCGTTTACGTCCGTTGAGAAAGATGGCGTGAAGATCGCGTTGGGGACGCCGTTCGACATGCCGGCCTTTGAAGACCGCGTCGTAGATGGCAACGGCATCGTCAGCACCACGGCGATCGGGCTGTTGCCGCGGGACGGTCGTGGCGGCCACGGCGAAGTGGATCTGGTTGTTTTCATGTTCGACGGCGACTGGGGCTTCCGTTCCGCCATGAAGCGGTATATTGAAATTTACGGCAAGTTGTTCGCTTCTAGGACGAAGCCTATGGAGGAAGGTACATGGCTTTGGCCGATCTGGCCAGGCGCCCTGCCGGATAAGCCGGAGGATTTCGGACTGGCTTTCTGGGAGGCTCCCGCGACGATGGGCAGCAAGGAGGAGATCGAAAAAGGCCATGCCCACGGCATTCGCGCGTTCCCCTACACGGAGGCGTGGGGCATGCGGCAGGAAATTGCAAAAAAGCCTGGTACTGATGAGCATATATCTGTGGCTGAACGTCTTGCAGAACTGAAAGGTTGGGCGGAAAATCCGGAGGAGGGCAAGACATGGTTTGATGCGCCACGCCATATCGCGGCACAGGCCGTGTTGAATTCGCTGCCTGTCAAGCCCGATGGCGAGCATCCGTATGCTGTTGACCAATATGACAAATGGTTCCATTGGTGGAGGACGAATTCGGATCCGCGGCTGCCAAGGCCGAATCGCGCATCGCTCTGTTGGGATTATACGATCGGAAAGAACATCGACTTGGTGGATGGCGTGTATCTGGACAGTTTGGATTACACGTTCGCCGTCAACTACTTGAATGTTCGTCCCGAACATCTGGCGGTCATGGCGGAGACGTTGATATACGATAGCGTGACAGGCGTGCCGTGTGCGGATGGTATCCAGCATCAAGTCGCGTTTGTGAAATGGCTTGCCGGACAGCTGCATACAAAAGGCAAGATGATCTTTGGGAATGTCTTCGGCATTTCGCATCGTTTCCACGGGGCGTCGGTCGATATTTTCGGCAGTGAAGTCGGCAGCTGGGGCGGTGGTTCACGCGACACGGTTGTGCAGGATGACGA
>JAGCSE010000103.1 GCA_017964325.1 Victivallales bacterium
AAAAGTAGGCAGATGCATGTCGAGTGGCAACGTTTTAGGCCTTAAGAGCAGTATTCTTCTTTGAGCCAGTTGGAAATATTTCCTGCAGTGAAGTCGAAGTTAACGCCGACCAGCATGATGCGATGGCCCTCCTTGCGGTATTTCAGCGCATAATCCTTATTCTCAATCTGTTGCATGGCGTCATCGGCGGTCTTGTTGAGCTTGAACTCAATGACGTAGATCCATTCCCCCGCGGCGACCATCATGTCGATCCGCCCATTATTGGTGCAAATTTCTGCTTGAACAAGCAACTTCAACAAGTCACAGATGACATAGAAGACGGTCTGGTAGTAATGTTCGTCTTTTACATGGATCGAATAGGGGATTCCGGCAAAAATAGACTGGAACAGTTTCATGAAACCATCCATGTTTTCTGTTCCGACTGCCGTGACAAGATTCAGCATCAGTTCTTGTGTGTCGTGCTTCCTGACATTGGTGCAGTATGTCAGCAGGGAGCCGTTGAAGGATTCCTCCACTTCCATGTTGGGAAAGTGCAGATAATATTCGGTAATGGCTTTGCTGGTAAAGGGAATTTGCCGCCGTTCCGCGCGGTCGATTGTCAGATATCCAGTTTGGAACAGCATAACCATCGGATCCAGATCAGTGACTTCGAAGGCGTCGAAAAACGCTCCGGAGACGGGTTTGTTCAATGACAGCGATAACTCGAATTTGGATTTCATGATCAGATCCAGCAAGAAAGTCGGCGTGCCAGTCGAGAACCAGTAGTTGTTGAATTTCCCGCCGGATTCAAAGAATTTGGCCAACGAAACGGGATTGTAAACGGTCGTCGCATTTTCTTCGAAACGATAGCCGTTGTACCACCTTTTGATTTCCTGCATGAGCTCATTGTGGTCGCCTGCAAGTATCGTTAGGCGGTCGGAGAAGTTCGCCTCTAGTTCTTCCTGCGTGTAACCGAGCATTGTGGCGAAACGCGCGTCCATCGTGATGTCCGTCAAGTTGTTCAGCTCGGAAGAGAGGGAGGCATGGCAGAACTTGCTGACACCCGTGATGAACGCAAGGCGGATCATCCCGTTCTTTTCCTTTATCACGGAGTAGAAGATTTTCAACGCATCCAGAAACGCGGAACAATTCTCCTTGGAGATATTGTTCAGAATAGGTTTGTCGTATTCATCGAGAAGTATGACGACATCGCCTTTCTGATCATGGAGCGTCTTGATCAGTTCATGGAACATCGTGTCGGAAGACGTTTCCTTCAAGGTCACGCCGTTGATTTCCGCCTGTTTCCTTAATATCTGTCTAAAACGTTCCTCCATGCTTTCAAGTGTGCTGAAATCCCGTCCGTTCATGTCCAGATGGATGATCGGGCATGGCTTCCAGTCGTATGGCTTGTCATAGATGGCCAGTCCTTTGAACAGCTCCTTTTTCCCTTCGAAAACGGCTTTGAGCGTAGAGACCGTCAGTGATTTGCCAAAACGGCGTGGGCGTGACAGGAAATAAGATTCACCGACGTGTTTTACCAGTTGCCAGATGTACTCTGTCTTGTCCACATACAGGAAATTGCCCTGTATCAGGTCTTCAAACGTGTAGATACTGGTGGTCAAGTCTTTCATGGCAATTAATGGCAGGCAATTCGAAGGCTATGGCAAGTGGGATATGATGTCGCTTTTCAGCGATTGGTTACTGGCTGGCAAGGAATAGCGGCGTCTTGTGGGGATGACAACAGAAAAACATTATAAGATAACCCTTCAAAATGCTATTGTAATGTCAGTCTGACTATTTTTCTTACAAGATGTGAGGAACTGCATAATCATCATTTGGCTGCAGCTTAAGGCAGTTTCGCGCCCATTTCCAAGACCCGTCTGGTGACAGGCGGCATCTCCTGTTCAAAAGAAGATTCATCTTCCAGCAGGATGATGAAATTGGAAAACATGGCTGAAATGCTGGTGTTGCGACGTTTGGATATCCGTCGCGCCTTGGCGATGACGGACGGCTCCAGACTTAATGTGAGGTTGGTTTTCATTTTTTTGCCCTTGTATATTGATAATATAAGATATATTCTATGTTGATGAAAATCAAGAGATGATCTCTTTGTTACGGTATTTTTTCATTTCCAGTCATTTCTCAAAACACAATTTATTTATGAGTTGATGAAAAAATCCAGAATGTGCGATTGACATTTTCATTGCAATTAATATTATATAATGTATTGTCGTTTGCAGGGTGACGGGTGTCGGCCTGATTGGAACGTTTGGAATAAACATGTTATCAGTTACACTTCCATGAATCGCTATAATCTCTTTTTCACGTTGCTATTGGCGGTTTCCGCCGTTTTGTTCACGTTGGGCGTCATCAAGAAAGTGCGCCATTTGAAGGAGCATTCCAATGTGGACGGAGGTCGCAAGGCGGTAATCGCGGTGATTCCAAAAGGCACCATCAACATGTGGTGGGATGTCGTGCGGCAGGGCGCCGTGAAGGCCGGCGAGCAGTACGGCGTGGAAATCCGCTGGAATGGCCCGGAGGTCGAGACCGATCGCGAAAAGCAGATCCAGGCGGTTCGCGACGCATTGGTGCAGAACGTGGATGCCGTCGTGCTCGGCCCAAACGACTTCAAGGCGTTGGTGCGCCCCATTGAAGAAGTGCATGAGAAAGGCATTCCATGCGTGATCATCGACTCCGCCGCGGATACCGACATCTATGACGCGTTTGCCGCGACCGACAATATCGCGGGCGGGGCGGATGCCGCTCGGCTTCTTGGCAAGGCGTTGAATGGTCGTGGCGAAGTCCTTCTGATCAAGTATGTTCCGAATTCCGCCTCCACCGACGGTCGTGCGCAGGGCTTCCGCGAAACGATCCAGAAGGAGTTTCCGAACATCACCATTCTGGCGGAGGATTATACGGATGGCACCGTCGAAGGCGCACGTCAGAAGACGGGCGACTTGCTGACGCGTTTTCCGCAGACGACAGGCGTTTTCGCGGTCAACCAGCCGAGCGCGGTTGGCGCCTACAAGGCCATTCAGGCCCATGGACAGGCGGGAAAGGTGAAATATGTCGGTTTCGATTCGGATTCGCTTTTGGTGCAGGCCATTGAAGACGGATCCTGCTCGGGGCTGATCGTGCAGGATCCGTTGCAGATTGGCTTCATCGGCGTGGAAACGGCGGTGAAGCTGCTCAAAGGCGAGAAGCCGCCGCGCGACATTCCCGTGCCCAGCATGGTCGTCACGCTGGAGAATCTGGCGGAGAAGAAAAAGACACATGCCGCCGCCCTTGGCCTCTAATTACAACTTTTATCGTTGTAAAAAAAGTCAAAATGAGTCCACAGAATACACAGAATAAACAGAAAGCCTCGCAGACGTCGGCCATGGTGCTGATGAGTTTGTTTTCCAAAGAGTACGTAAAATGATAATCATCAAGGTGGCCTCCGTCTGCTCGGCGGTTGTGAAAAGAAGAAAAAGTGATAAGCTATAACTGACGTTGTAGGCGGTTGTTTGCTGCTCGGCGGTTCGAATGGCGCTTCACGCAACGGAAAAGCAACAATATTTTTTCAAAATACAGAAAAATGAACAATAGCCAACCAGATTATTTCCTCCAGATGGAGGGTATTTCGAAGCGTTTTGGACCAGTCACCGCTTTGCATGACGTGACGTTTTCCGTGCGTCGCGGGACCGTCTGCGCGCTTTGCGGCGAAAACGGCGCGGGA
>JAGCSE010000104.1 GCA_017964325.1 Victivallales bacterium
TCCATGAAAAAATCATCGACGGAACGATTCGCGATTTCGCCCTGCGCACAGGCTCGGACGATTATGTCATCAAATCCGCCTTTGAGAACGACCGCCATCTCCTGTTTCTCGCGGGCGGCCGCGGCCGCGCCCTGCTCTACGCCGTCTATGATTTCTTCGAACGAATCGCCGGTTGCCATTACTTCTGGGACGGCGACGTCATTTCGTCGCTTCCGGACATCGATATCGCGAATCTCGACGTCGCCGAATCGCCGCGATTCGACTACCGCGGCCTGCGTTATTTCGCCCACCGTAGCCTCGACCGCTTCCAGGCGGAGCATTGGAATCTGGAGCAATGGCAGAAGGAAATCGACTGGATTCTCAAAAAACGGCTGAACTTCTTCATGCTGCGAATCGGTCTTGACGACCTCTTCCAGAAGGCGTTTCCGGACATCGTCGATTATCCGAAATGGGACGTGCCTGAAGCCGTGCCGCGTTCGTATGACGACCGCAACCTCTTCTGGTCGCTGCAGACGCGCGGCGAACTGCGGAAGCAGTTGCTGCAGTACGCCCGCGACCGCGACCTCCTCCATCCAGAGGACATCGGCACGATGACGCATTGGTACAGCCGCACGCCTGTGCAATATCTGGACAAAATCAAGCCTGATTTCGTCCCGCAATCGACCAGCGGCTACAGCGAGAAGACAGGCCTCGTGTGGGACATCCGGCAGGACAAGAATCTGGACGCCTACTTCAAGCTCACGGAAACGCATATCCGCGAATATGGCGCGCCCGAACTCTTCCACACGATCGGCCTCGCGGAGCGCCGCTGCTACAAAGACGATGCGGCCAATCACGAAATGAAGCTCTACACCTATCGTCGCATTATCAATAAGTTGCGTGAAAAATACCCACAGGCCCCGCTGTTGATCGCATCATGGGATTTCTGCATGCATTGGCGGCCCGAGCAAGTCCGCGAACTCGTCTCGCAATTCGATCCCGCCAACACGATCATTCTCGACTACACGTCCGACACGGACGACGAGCTGAACAATTTCAAGAACTGGGGCCTTCTCGGCAAGTTCCCATGGATGTTCGGCATCTTCCACGCCTACGAGGCCCATTCGGAAATGCGCGGCAACTACAACGTCATCGAACGCAACCTCCCCATGGCCGTGGAAGATCCGATGTGCAAAGGACTTATCTACTGGCCGGAGCTTTCCCACTCCGATACGTTGCTGCTCGAATATTTCGCCGCCAACACGTGGTCGCCGACACCGTCGAACATCAAAATCAACGATTTCGTCAAGACGTTCTGCCAAAAACGCTATGACGAAGAGACCGCCGAGACGATGCTGCCGATCTGGCAGGCCGCCCTGCCGCTGGCGAAATCCGACCACTGGTCGGGGCCGAATTCCATATCCGGCCATGACTATGAACTGTACGCCATGCGCATCCCGCAATGGGCCGCCTGGACGCGACGCCATCTATTGCAAATGGAGATGTTCGCCAACGGCGCCAGAGGGCCGCTCGCGAATTGCCAGCCGTTGCTGCAAATGCTTGCGGATGTGGATCTTGAGAATGACACGCCGTTTGTGAAACGCGATGTCATCGATATCGCGCGCATGGTCGCGGGACGCGCCGCCGAATACGCCTGCGCATCCTTCAAGCTTGCGGCGGAAGACTGGCGGAACGGCCTCGCGGCGAAGGAGAAGCCGCTTGCCTTCCTCGCGAAAATTCGGGAGGTTCTCGCCGTCATGCTGGACATCCTCTCCGCCAGCGACGAATTCTCCCTGTATGCGTCGTTGCAGGCACTTCAGGAGAAGCATGAGACGAATCCGAAGTTCGAAACCACGTTGAAGGGCAACGCCGAAAACAACTACTGCCGCACGCAAATCACGGAACTTGTCTCAGACATCTACATTCCCGTCATCGACGCCTTCACGGACTATTTCGCCAAACGCTTCGATTCCGACAACCATGCGCCTTTCAATGATTTGACGCAACCGTTGAAAGAACTCGCCCAGCCTATTGTGGATGCGTTCTACGACAAGCCGCTGGCGGACATGCAAGTTGACACGGAAGAGGCCTTCGAAAATCTGCCAGAGACGATTTCGACGATGGCGACCATCATCGCAGAGCTCACAAGCCTATAACCATATAAGGAATCAACATGGAAAAACTCAACGATTTCGGCTACGTTGACAACGCCTTCGCCAACATACGAAAGGTCGTCGATGAGCAGAGCGACAACATCCGCAAGGCCGCAAGCCTCATGGCGGACGCCATCGCCGACGACCGCCTCATCAGCGTCTATGGCGGCGGCGGCCACACGACACTCCCCATGGGCGAAATGTTCTTCCGCGCGGGCGGCCTCGCCAACATCAACCCACTCATGGAGACCGCCCTCTCCGTCTTCAACCAGTCGCTGAAGTATTTGGAACTGGAGCGCACCGTCAATTTCGGCGCATCCATCATCAAATACTACGACATCAAGCAGGACGACATCGTCATCATTTTCCACAACATCGGCATCAATCCCGCCACCATTGACGCGGCCATGCAGATCAAGAAGCAAGGCGGCAAAATCATCGCCGTCGCGAGCTCCTACTGGCAGAACGAAATGCCGAAAGACCATTTCATCCGCCATCCGTCCGGCAAGAATCTTTTCGATTTCGCGGATGTCTGCATCGACGACTACAATCCCGTCGGCGACGCCATCGTAAACATCCCCGGGCTGGACACGCCCATCGCTCCCGTCTCCAACATCGTCGATTTCACGATCGCCCATCTGCTTGAAATTGAGACGGTTCGCCAATGCGTAGAACGTGGCATCGTCCCGCCTGTGTGGAACAGCGCCAACGCGCCCGGCGGCGACGAAAAGAATGCTGCCTATCTCGCCAAATACAAACCGCGCATCAAAATGCTATAAGTCCCAGTTGTCCCAGTTGTCCCAGTTGTCCCATAAAAACCATAGGAATCACCATGAAACTAA
>JAGCSE010000105.1 GCA_017964325.1 Victivallales bacterium
ATTCACGAGATTTCATGCGTCCGTCGCAACCGGCCATCACGACGAATTTTCGAATCGCTCCAGATTTGACGGCATCGACCACCTTGTCCGCCAACGCAAAGACCTGCTCATGGGCAAAACCGCCAACTATCTTTCCTGTTTCCAATTGTTTTGGCGGCTGACACGTCTTCGCCTGCGCGATGATGCCCGAAAAGTCCTTTGTCTCGCCGTATTCACCAGGAATATGATTACAGCCAGAAAAACCTGCCGCACCAGTCGTCCACAAACGAGCACGATAGCTCTCCAACGGCGGCACGACGCAGTTGGTCGTCATGAGAATGGGGCCGTTGAATGCCTCGAATTCCTCTTTCTGCTTCCACCATGCATTGCCGTAGTTGCCCGCAAAGTGCGGATACTTCTTGAAAGCCGGATAGTAGTGGGCTGGAAGCATTTCTGAATGTGTGTAGATATCAATGCCCTGTCCTGCGGACTGCTCCAGAAGCATTTCCAAATCACGCAGATCATGTCCAGAAACAAGGATGCCTGGATTGCCGCGGACACCTAGTTCGACTTCCGTGATCTCCGGATTGCCATAGGCGGTCGTGTTCGCCTTGTCCAATAGCGCCATGCCATCGACTCCGTATTTGCCAGTCTCCAACACCAACGCCGTCAACGCGTTGGCGTCAAGTGTGTCATCAAGCGTCTTGGACAAGGCAGACTGGATGAAAGCATCGATTCCAGCATTGTCCTGCATGAGGGCGTTGGCATGTTTCAAATAGGCGGCAAGCCCCTTTAACCCGTAAATGACGAGTTCACGGAGACTCCTGATATCTTCATTCACTGTCGCCAACACGCCGACCGTTGCAGCTTTGACATCAAACTCCGCTTCGTCGCCATCCCACAGTGCTGCTTCCGGCAGATTGGCTTTATCAGCCAGCTGTGAAAGCAGTTCACACTTGATTTTTAATGTCTTGTGGATTGCGCAGATGATGGCGGCGCAGTCAAAATTGGCATTTGTAATAGTCATGAAAAGGTTCATGGTCACCAGATGATTGATGTCAGCGGAGACAGTCTTTCCTTCCTGACGCAGTCGCGTTGTAACCGCACTCAGCCCTTTGAGAGTGTAGACGAGCAGATCCTGCATCGCCGCAACTTCGGGCTTCTTGCCGCATACGCCACAAATGGTACAGCCTTTCCCGCAGGCTGTTTCTTGGCACTGAAAGCAAAACATCTTGTTTTCCATGATAATGTCTCCTTTTATTATAAGTATTTGAATAATCACATCTTAGGGGCGAGAAGCTCTTTCATGAGCGCAATCATCTCATCCCGTTTTACGCGCAGATCAAATGAACCGCCCGAAAGCCCCCACTGCTTGATGAGCAGCCGCAACGGTCCGAGAATCAAACGGAACAGCGTGTCCATCGGTATGTCCATGCGAATGGCACCGTCTTCAACCGCCTCCTGGAAATGTCGTTCCATGATTTTATAGTGACGCTGCATCATGCCATGGAGAATCTGCGCGATTTCAGGGGAATCCTTGAAAAGCTCCTCCGCAAAAAGGACTCGTGCCAAATCAGGCTTCGCCAAAACAAGCTCTGTCCGACGGACCAACGCCGCCTCAATGGCGGCCCAGCCGCGAAGCTCCCCTATATCATCCACATCCTCTTCAAAACGGGACACCATTGCCTGGATGATCTCCGTCTTGCCTGGAAAATGACGGTACAACGCCGCCTCCGTCACGCCAATGGCCGTGCTCAAGTTCCGTATCGTCAGATGCTGAATGCCCTGCTCCGCAATCAGTTTCAGAGCGGCATCGACGATTTCCGCCTGGCGCGGCGTCAGTGTCTTGGTCTTGTCCATTTTCGCCTCCACGTCATGTTAGTGAATGTTAACTTACTATAATGTCAAAACAGAACTTGTCAATTCAATTCGAACAAAGGACGTCTGGACAGGATTTGAATATCCTTTATAATATGGTATTATAAAAACAACATCCATCAAGATTTCATCCCATCACACATGACCATGAAAACACTTTTGATGACAAGTTCGTTGATGCTCGGCATCTGCGCATGCGGTGCGACGCTGAAACCGATGATGAAAAGCAACTGGAACTACGGCATCCGACTGGAGGACGACGGCGGACCTGTTTCCATAGGCAGCCTCCTTACGTTTGCAAAGCCCGACTGGACAGACCGTTATGTTCGTTCACGACCAGAAAGTTACAATGGTGTCATCACCGTGGAAAAACGGGACGACGGTTTCGTCGAGCATGTCACGACGGACAAGCTCGGCGTGGCGCAGATAGACGAATATTCCGTCCGCTGCCAAGGCAATACTGCCGTCATCACCGCACAGGCGACCTTCCTGAAGGATGTTCCGATCATGATGGAGCATATCCCCTTCATGATTCATCCCGTCTTCATGGAAGGCGCAAATTATGAAATTAAGACGGCCGACGGCAAAATCCAACACGGGACGCTGGACATGCGGGAACAGACATCCGTCACCAAATTACCGCTTCCGCCGTTCGTCGAAGGCGTCTTTGAAAGCTACCGTGGCAGAATCGCCGTCAAAGTACTTGAAGGTCCATCGTTGGAGATACAGGACAGACGGGCGAATGTATTTTCAAATTACGGCAGAGTGTATCTACTGCTGACGACGAAACCAGATTGCCAAGGCCTTGACAGGATCCGACAAGTCGTTCAATTGACGTATGATAAGAATTCATCGAAGGCTATTCCGCAGACGGAAGCTGTTGCCAAAACCATGACGGATGTGCCACGTTTTCCGGAAACGAAGCCTGCCTTTCCGTTGCTTCCGCAGCCCCACGAAATTCGATTCAATCAGGACGCCTACACGCCCAATCCGCATGATGCCGTTGCCGTGATCGGCGGTTCGGACAGAATCCGCCGACATATCGCCAAATTGGCTCCCGAACTTGGTCTTTCAGCCATGCCAAGAGAAAACGCAGGTGTGCGAATCATGATCGGAAATGACGATGAGGACGAATCTTACACCATCGACATCACCGCTAGAGGCGTGGATATCGCGGCAAAAGGCGAACGTGGCGCATTC
This sequence comes from Victivallales bacterium, assembly GCA_017964325.1. Next base: position 3,058 of record JAGCSE010000105.1, read on the forward strand.
TATGCATTGCAGACATTACGCGGCTTGAAACAAAATGGACGTTTTCAAGGTGTCCATATTACAGACAGCCCTGATTTCAAGATACGCGCCATCCACGCCATGGCTGATTCGGACACGCTGTCGAATCTCGGCAGCTGGATGAGTATCATGCTGGCTCCCATGAAGATAAATACGATTCTACTGGAATGCCCATACGTCACATGGGACGCCATGGAGGGACAGCATCATCCGTTGGGAATGCCGAAAACGGATCTGCTGAAATTCCTTGAAATCGCGAAAGAAAATTACATCACCGTCTATCCGCTCATTCCGACGTTGAGCCACAATCAATGGTTCTTCCAGAATGACAAGAACTTGGAGCTTCTGGACAATCCAAATGACAAATATGCCTGCAATCCGCTGATTCCCGCTGTCTATACAAAATTGGAAGCGCTTTTCAATGAAGTAATCGAAACGTTCGAACATCCCAAGTACTTCCATATCAGCCATGACGAATTACCAGCATATTTTCCTTTCAATGAAGACGGCAAGAAAGTCGGTGCCAAGAAACTTTTCTACGACGACATTATGTGGCATTATGAATTCTTCAAGAAACGTGGCATCAGGCTGATGATGTGGCATGACATGCTGGTGACCAAAGCGGAGACAAGCCCCCATAGCGTCGCCAACGCCCGCGACGGGATTGAGGAGCTTCGCAATGAACTGCCAAAAGATATCATCATAACCACTTGGAACTACGATCTTAGAGGCGGCGATTCCAATAACAAGGGCGGTGTGCGGGTTGCGGAGTTCGACAAAATCCATGCCAGCGGTTTTCCGCAGCTTGGAGCAGGATGGTTTTCGGCGAACAATCTCAAACGCCTTAGCCTCGCCGCCAAAAAGCTACATTTCATGGGTATGATTGAAACGACATGGCACAATAAGTTCCTCAGTGGCGGCCTACTGACCACGCAATACAAGCAAGTAGTCGCCTATCCGCGCGCTGCCGCTTTGTTCTGGAATGCGGACACGCCTGAACAGGACTATCCAAAAGTTCTCGTCGATTTCCTGCGCAAATGCCATGATTCGACGACAACGCTTCACGGCCTCCCATTCAAAGCGAACATCCTGTTGGACAAAACGTACGATAACTTGCCCGAACATGTGAAGACATTGGACAACGTCGAATTCCAACTGGCGAAACAGGATGGCCACACTGCCGTGCTATCCGTCAAGTCCAATTACTACGACAGTTTGCCGGAAAAGATCAGACTCCCGTTGCAAACTACTTGCCGCCAAATACATGTGTTACACACGCTGTTGGACAAAACGCGTCGGAAGGACGCTGTCGCGGTGCGTCTTGTCTTCCGCTATACAGATGGCACATTCGCCATCGCCCAGCCGCGCAACAATTTCCAGATCAACTACGGCACATCGCCGCAGTTCTTTGACGGCGACAAGCCAGCCATCCTCTGCGAAGTCGCCACACCATACGAAAAGTTCTCCTTCCTGCGCAACTACCGCAACGTGGTCAGCTGGAAAAACGACGACGGCGAACCATTGAATGTATGGTCATCTACGTGGTCCAACCCGTTCCCGGAGAAGCAATTGGACCATCTTCTGGTTGAAGCCCGCGATTTGGAATGTGTCTATTGCCTGCTGGCTGTCACGCTGGAGAAATAGTGGCTAGTGGCTAGGAGACTGTTTGTGCGTTGCGCAAACGGTCGCACAGAGTGCGACCATCCCTCCCTATTCTCCCACCATCTTCGCGAAGCGTTCACAACGTTCATGGGCATCGAGAAGATACTCCTTCTGGTTGGCTTCCGGCTGCGGACCAGGCTTTTGCGTTTCCGGATCAATGAAAGTGAATGGCGTGTGGCGCATCGTGATTTCGTAACTCAACGGACCGCGGTAGCTTGAATCTTTGATGATATCTGCCAAAGTCTGCCAATCGACCGTTCCCATGAACGGTGGCTGATGCAGGTCATGGGCACCGTCGTTGTCATTCAAATGCAACGCCCCCAGACGGTTGCGGTTTTTCTTCAATAAAGGAAGCTGTTTTTCCACCGATCCTTCAAGCACATTGCCATGGCCGGAATCATAGCAGAAATTGACAACCGACGCAGGATAGCGCGACAGCGCGGTCTCGATATTCTCCCATGTGTCATGGAACGTATTCTCCAACGCGACGCGTACGCTTTCCTTTTCCAGCCACGGCACCAATTCGTCCAGCGATTTCAAGACTTGCCCGAACTGCTTGCGTTGACGCTCGTTATCTTCATCCGTCCGATTGACGGTGCAGGCTGGAATGTGCATGATCACATGGCCCGTTCCGCCTAATTCTTTCAACATGATGGCGCGATTTTTGACTAATTCAACGCCAGCCAGACGCTGCGTTTCATCAAACGACCACCAGCATTTTTCATCGCCGGACGAACCATGAACATCCAACAGCTTGAGGTTGTCGTCCGCCATCAACCGCCGGATGGCGTCGATTTCACACGGCATATACGCAAAATCGCCCGTAAAATGATGGCACCAATGCAGATGCGTGAAACCAGCCTCGCCGATGAGGCGGAGCGGCAGTTCAGGTGAACCCGTACTACTTACATAGTCGGTCGTAATGGAAAGTTGTGTCATGGCAGTTGTCCTGTAGATGGATATTTTACAACGTTAACAAGCATTCATAATCTACATTCGCGACAATGCTTTTCAAACAGATTTCCGCCATTGTCCAATGGACGCAAGTCTTTTTTGGCATATAGTATAAGACAAAAATTCAAGCATCAAGACAAGAGGCTATTCCATGACATTGATTCCCGTCGAAGAACTCAAAAAACGCGTAGCATCCATCGCGATGAAAGGCGGCATTCCCGACGAAGACGCAGGTATGTTGGCAGAAACATTGGTCGTGACGGATATGCGCGGTGTCCATTCTCACGGCGTCGTCCGCCTGGCCAGATATCTTGACTGTATTCAGGCAGGTGGAATCAAGCCAGATGCCATACCTGTAACCATCAGCGAAACAGACACTTCCCTTCAAGTCAGCGCGGCGGGAGGTCTTGGCATTCCAGTCGCCGTCCGGACCATGCGGCGGCTACTGGTGAAAGCAAAAGAACAGCCCATATGCATCGCCACCATCAATCATAGCGACCATTACGGCGCGGCCGGATACTATTCCATGATGGCCGCCGACGCAGGCTATCTTGCTTTCTCAATGAGCAACACATGCCCGCTGATCGCGCCGACAGGCGGGCGCGCGGCCGCCATCGGCAACAATCCCTTCGCCTATTCCGCGCCCGGTCGCAAATATCGCGGGCTGCTGTTCGACATCTGCATGAGCAAAGTCGCGGCCGGCAAGCTCATCTTCGCCGCCGCCGAAAACAAACCTATCCCCGAAGGATGGATTCTGACCCATGACGGCAAGCCCACGACGGACGCCAACGAAATCTGGCATGACGCCGTCATGCTGCCGTTCGCGGAACATAAAGGCTACGGCTTCGCCGTCATGGTGGAACTCATGACGGCCGTTTTGGGCATGTCCGGCATGATGTCGGGTGTCCATTCATGGAACACAAAGCCTGGAATGGATGCCAACACAGGCCACACGTTCATCGTCATCAACCCCAAATTCATGGGTGGCGAAGATGCCTTCCGTGAACGAATCGACATGATGATCGATGAATTGAAACGTTGCCCCACGATGGATGGTGTTTCGGAAATCCTCTATCCTGGCGAATTGGAATGGCGTCGTGAAGCAAAGGCTCTTCAAGACGGGCTGGATTTACCAGAAGCTACCATGAAAGAACTCGAACGAGCGGAAAACATGGTCGCACGGTGATAGAAATTGAGACACGAATGCATACATTAAACATGAGGTTTTGCAACAGCCCCATTTTTTTGTATGTTGTTGAATTTGGGTAACTGTTACCCTATAGGATATTTCAATCCTCTCTGCCGAGGAATGGTCCTGCCTCATCTTCAGTTGCTTCCAACTTGAAATAAACAGGACGCAAACCGTCGTTGCAGCAGGTGATGACTTCGCCTGGCTTCTTCATCCAAATGCCGCCATAGAACTCACGGACGCCGCAAGCGAGTGCGAACACATACTGATTAATCGTGCGCCATGCCGCATCGCACATTCCTTTAGGGCATGTGTTTGTGGCGTAGAAGACTTGTCCAGCCTTGAGAACGGGACATGGCTCCAGTCCCTCGACCGCATACTGTTCGGCGAAATCCTTCCTGAGCGATGTCTCCAGAACAGTTATTCTGACGATTTTCATGGATTCCTCCCTACGGCTTATTTCAGATTTTTCCTATAAAATGCCGCAATTTTGTCAAATGGAATGATGTCCAACTGGTCATAGAGGTCGCAATGACTTGCTCCAGGGATGATCATCAGCTCTTTGTTGTCGCCTTTGAGTTTCTTGAAGGCGGTCTCGCCGAAATAGCGGCTATGCGCTTTCTCGCCGTGGATGACCAACACAGCGCTTTCGATTTCATCTGCGTATGCCAATAGCTTCGCATTTAGGAAAGAAAGAGATGAAGTAATGTTCCAGCCGCCGTTGGAGTTTAGGGAACGCGGATGGTAGCCGCGCGGAGTCTTGTAGTGGTCGTAGTAATCCTTGACGAACTGCGGCGCATCTGCCGGAAGCGGATCGACCACGCCGCCGCCGAGCTTGTAAGTCCCGCTGCGGAAGTCTTCGATGCGTTGCGCATTCATGGCGACGCGTTTCTCATGGCGCTTTACTGCACTGTCCTCTTGGTCGAAATAGCCATTGGCCGTGACACGGGTCATGTCATACATTGTGGAGGCGACGGTAGCTTTCACGCGGGTGTCGATGGCGGCGGCGTTGAGCGCGAGGCCACCCCAACCGCAAATGCCGCAGATGCCGATCTTATCTGCATCCACATCATCACGGGAGATGAGATAATCCACGGCGGCTTGGAAATCTTCTGTGTTGATGTCGGGCGAAGCGACATAGCGTGGCTCGCCACTGCTTTCTCCCGTGAAAGAAGGATCGAAAGCAATGGCTAGAAAACCACGCTTTGCCAATTCCTGAGCGTAGATGCCAGATGATTGCTCTTTGACTGCCCCGAACGGACCAGACACGGCAATGGCCGCGAGCTTACTGGAGGCGTTTTTCGGCTTGTAAACATCCGCCGCAAGCGTGATGCCAAAACGGTTCGGGAAGGTGACCTTGCTGTGTTCCACCTGATCGCTCAAGGGGAAGATTTTGTCCCATTTCTGGGTAAGTTCAATGGTTTTCATGGAATGGTTTTCCTTACAATGATGATGGAGGCAGCAACAACTGGTGGTTGCCATGACGAGAACGGAAAGAGACATCAGCAGTGTTTTTTTCATGTCGTGGATTCCTTTTGTTAATTGATGATATGCTTATTGTAAAATGGCTTGAATGAAGGCGGAAAAGTCGTCACAATCCCGCATTTTTTTGTCATGGCCATTAATATAATTGAAATCCTCAAATAGCAAATACTTTGTTTTTATGGCTTTCCATGCTTGAAAGGCATATCAGAGGACTTATAGTATTGTCCAGATCATTGAAAACAGGAATACAACATGGAACTACGAGTCTTGAAATACTTTTTGGCGGTGGCGCATGAAGGAAGCGTCACAGGCGCCGCGCATCGCCTCCACGTCACACAGCCGACGCTTTCGCGTCAGCTAAAGGATTTGGAAGACGAACTTGGCCAGAGGCTGTTCATTCGCGGAAGCCACAATGTCTCGCTGACCGCCGAGGGGATGCTGCTTCGACAGCGTGCGGAAGAAATCATGACGATAGTGGATAAGACGCGTTCTGACTTAAGTGCGAAACGACTGATTGCAGGAGATGTCTATATAGGTAGCGGCGAGAGCGAAGCGATATCGTTACTTGCAGAAATCATTCGAGATGTCAGGGCCAATCATCCCAAAGTACGTTTCCATTTGTACAGTGGAAACGCAGAGGACGTCATGGAGCGTCTGGATCGCGGAACGCTTGATTTTGGTGTATTGGTTCAGCCGGTGGATATTTCAAAATACGATGCACTTCCGCTTTCCTATAAAGATGTTTGGGGTATCGTGATGCCGATTAACCATCCGCTGGCAGTGAAGAAAGGAATTGTCCCGCAGGATTTGGATGGCATTCCACTGCTTTTTTCACGTCAAGTCCTTCAATATGTAGCGACGGAAAACCCATGTTTGCAGTGGCTTGGAAAGCCTGTGTCCGAATTGAACATCGCCGCCACCTATAATCTTATATATAATGCGGCTCTGCTGGTTCGCGCAGGGGTTGGCTGCGCAGTCACGTTGGACCATCTGGTTCCTGTTGGTAAGAAATCTGGGCTGACCTTCCGCCCATTTATCCCGCGGTTGGAATCCGCTTGGGATATCGTCTGGAAAAAGGGGCAGTTCTTCTCCCCTGCTTCTTCCGCGTTTCTATCACAGCTTCAGAAGCGGCTTGGGATAGAATAGTCATTCTGATAAGTCACAAAGCATCGATACATTTTTGGGAACTTTGCTGCCCCCCAAATAGCATCAGGCTGAAAAAATACTAAAACTAAAGAAGCAGTTGCTTTCAATTCAACTGCTTTTTAGACAAAATACTTATGGGGCACACAATCCTTTGATGCCTTGTTAAGGCTTGGTAGTCGTGAAAGTGTGCCCCATCTCTCTATATTTTCTTAATACACGTCAGTGTAGCATGTTCTGGCCGCCAGTGACAGGAATGGCCTGGCCAGTTTCATACTCTTGCTCAACGCAGTAGATGATGGCTTTCGCCACGTCGGACGGGAAGCAGCCGCGGCGCATCGGGACTTTGTCCATATAGTATTTGCGGACATCTTCGACACTCTTCGCGCCAGGCACTTTGCCCGCTTTCCAATACTGCACGAACAACCCCTTGACAGGATCACTCCACAATGGACCATCCAGATAATTGCCCGGGCAGACGCTGTTGACTTTGATGCAATCTGCAACTAATTCCTTTGCAAAGCTTTGTGTCAAACCAATGGAGCCGAATTTCGAGCCGGCATAAGCACCGTTCTTGTTGCTGCCTTCCAAGCCGGATTTGGAATTGACCTGCACGATATCTGTCCAGCGGCCCTGTCCATCGACAATCTGCCTCGCCATCAGTCGTGCGGCGTGTTTGCAGCAGAGGAAATAGCCTGTGTAGTTGATGTTCGTCACAAACGTCCAATCCTTCAACGTCAATTCCTTAACGGAGCCAGAACGCACGACGCCAGCGTTGGATACGAACAAATCAATGCCGCCGACTTCGCGAGCGATGGCGTTGACCATGGCCTGCACGGAATCTTCGTCCGCGACATTGACACCGACTGCGAACGCCCGCTTGGCGCCGAATTTCTTGCAAAGTTCTTCAGCCGTGGCTTGAGCGCCTTCCAGATTCAAATCCGCCACAACGATGATGCCGCCGTTTTCAGCGAGATATTCGGCGATACCAAGACCAAAGCCCTGTGCACCGCCTGTCACGACACAGATGCGGTTCTGAAGTCTGCCGCCCGCCGCGCCTTTGAGGCTGACACTGCGGCGGTAGGATTCGACCTCCCAGTTTTCAATGAATTTGTACTGTTTTTCCGTCAGGAAATTGGGGCCGCCGAAGGCGGTCGTCAATTTCTGGCAGAAAAGGGCGTTGTCTAACGCGATGGCGACGGCATCCGCATCTTTCGGCGTGTCGCCTGTTACAAAAAGCGCTTTATCCTTGACACACGCTACTTTAGGAAGATAGCCGTATTTCTTTTTGAAGGCGTCGATGCCAGCCTTGGAAGCGTCGCCGACGTATGCAAACGATTTGGCGTAAACGACATGGTCAGGCGTGAGCGGGCCACCGTAGGGCAGGGCGTTGCCGATGCAGCGGACGACGGGGCGGATGCCTTCATCGTTGGCAAGCAATTGGCGCAAAACAGGCGCGTTGTCGAAGACATCTTCATCATTGGCGGCGGGAATCGCATCCGATTTGATGGAGACGCCGGCCTTTTTGTATGCCGCCTTGAGCTTTGTCATCATATCTTTGTAGAGGGCGTCGATTTCCTTTGGCGTATCGGCGGAAACGAACACACCATGATTTTGGAGGAAGAACACGTTGGGCTGCTTGCCCGTCTTGGCCTTGATGGCGTCCAACTGCTTTTTCACGAAGAAGGAAAGCGTGCAGCCTGGATCCGTGTATTCAATCCATAAAGCATCTGGGAATAAGCTCTTGCAGACTTTCTTGCCGTTCTTGGCACAGGTCATGCCGTTGACGAGAGCAGGATGGAGATGGACGACGTACGTGTAGTCGATGACGTTGTGCAGCGGCGTTTCGACAGACGGACGGCCCGCTCCAAGCGGACGGACGGATGATTCCAGAATGAACTTTGCAACGGCTTCGCGGGCAGTGACGTCTTGCGGCATTTCCAGCGTGAAAAGGCGGTTCAGCGCTTCACGGTCGATACATACGAACTGTTGAGGCTGGATGGTGGCCAAAGCGACGCCACTGGGCTTGATGTAGAGTTCCTTTTCATTCTTGACGGACGTGTTGCCGCCGCCCAGAAAGACGTAGTTCGGATCCGAACCATATTTTTGGGACAGGGTGGCAATGTTTTGCAGTTTCTTTTCCATGGTGTTTCCTTCGTTGTTTTTGACCATAGACATTGATGTGTGGTTTGTATGAAAAAGAATATTATTCGTTGTCGATGTAGAGATTACAGCGTGAATACGTTGGCTGGTCTAGATTGTCGCCGCCGTATTTCGTGGGTTCTTTTGCGCTGAAAATTCCGAGATTCTGTTCAGCGAAAAGATTGAGAAGCATCTGGCCTGGGGAGTTCTTTGTTTTTTTGGCATTTCTCCGTTTCGGCGTTTCGGCGGCAGGCTTCTCGGCATCCTGTTTGGCCTCGGTGACGGTTTCTGATTCTGGCTCGGAGACCTGCGTCGCACGGAGAAGGGCGGACAGGCGGATGCCTTCGGGCATGGAGTCATCGATGCAGATGCAGGTGGCCAGTTGGATGGAGTCGTAGAATGTCCCTTTGACTTCCTTAAGTATCTGATGTGCTTGTTCTAACGAAATATCCGGAGCCACGCTGAGGATGACCATCGCGGCATCGAAATTCGCCTCCGTCAGATTGCCTTGCAGGAAAGGCGAATGGATGAGTTGTTCGATGGCTTCATCCACCATGTTGGAACCATCCCCCCAACCCATGCTGACGGAGCAGATGGAATTTTTTCTGTTGACAAGCCATTCGAGCCTAGAAGCGTTCAGGTCGGCGAGATTCTGCAATGCAAACGGGCGGGCAATGCTGGCGACGGCCTCCGCAAACCATTCGGTCGCACGTTTGTACGCTTCCGCAACGGGAAGGTCGCCTGGAATGGTCTGGAAAAGGGCGTCGTTCGGGATGACGACGATTGCGTTGGCAAGCGACTTGAGGCTTTCCAATGCGTTGTCGGCCAGTCGCAGTTCTGCCTCGCTGGTGAATTTCGTGATGGGTGTCTGGGCGAAGATGACGAAAGGCACGTTCATTTCAGCCGTTACCTGCGCCATGAGGCGGGCGGCGCCAGTTTCGAGTTCGCCTCCCAATTTCACGAGGATGAAAGCGTAGGAGCAGCCTTGGAGGACACGTCTGTATTCTTCGCGCCATTCGAGGTCGATGTTGATGCGTTCCGCCTTCGATAGACGGATGCGGGACAATTCGACTGTCTTGTCCGCGAGAACGATTTGGGCGTTCGGAACGCTGAATTCCTTTGCGACAAACGCCGCCGTGCGGCATCCGTTTTCTCCAATGCCCGCAATTAGGATGCTTGCTGGTTCGACAATGCTGTCAGATTCCTGATTTCTTGTGAATTCGATCATGTTGTTTTTCCTCCCCCAACAGTGGGTCATATCGTATGTTGATGTTTACCAATTAATAAGCGCACGGATGATTTCTTTCAGCTTGCCTGCCGTGTCCTGCGGATTATTCAGCTTTTCAAGGTCATGGTCCTGCTTTCCGAAGCGGACAAGACCAAACGGCAGGAGGTTTGCGGGCGAGTTGACGACAGTTTCGTCTCCATTGACTTTCACGGCATGGGCGATGGTGACAGGCTTGCGGAAGACATTGCTGGCCAAATCCGCAATTTTGGGAATCAACGCGCCGCCACCGGAAATCATGACGCCGCCCGTCGCCCACTGCCATGCGTCGTCGTCCTCCATGATTTTGTCGATGATGTTGAAAAGTTCCTGAAAACGAACCTGTACGATTTGCTCGACTTTCGAGGCGGGGATGCGTTTGACGCTCTTCGGGCCTTGTTCGGCCGCGATGAGACGGGAACGACCGTCGCCGGTGGGGATGGCGGAGCATTGCAGATTCGCAAAGTCGCGCAGGATTTTCCGCGTGGAGTCGATGGACAGAGAGAATGCGATGGACAAATCATTGGCGGCATGGTCGCATCCGACGGTGATCTGCCCCACGGTGTAGAAATCCTCTCCCGTGTAGAGGGCGTATGACGTAATTCCCGCGCCGATATCGATCAGCAGATATCCCATAGGCGGCGTGTTGCTTTTCTGCTGGTTGAAGATGCCGCAGGCCAACGCCATGGGCGTGTAGGCGACAGTGTTGATAGGGCATTTCGTCACGTTTGTGACATTCATGGCGTATGCTTCAAGGAGACGGCTATTGAAAAGCACGGCGTGGTTGTGGGCCTCGATGAACGTCGAGACTTTTCCGACAGGATTCAGAAGCACTTTGTCATCCTTGATGGAATAATATCGCGTGTAGTCGCGGTGGATTTTGAGCGATGGATCTTTTGGGCGGTATTTGTTCGCTTCGCGGTTGGCGGCGATGATATGTTCCTCCGTAATGGGGATGCTCATGCCGCCGAATTCGATTCTGCCCAACGTCGGAGCGATGCTTGCTAGCTTTCCGCCGAAGGCAAGGGTGATGTAGGTCTTGTTAATTGGGATTCCCGCCTGGCGGGTCGCCTTTTCGATGGCCCGTTCGATTTGCTCCGAAACGAAGGCGCTGTCCTTGATGTCGCCTTTGATCACTTTTACGGAGGGGGCCTCCCCCCAGCCGAGCAGTTCGATGGTGTAGTCGCTGGCGACGGAACAGATGGCGACTTTGATGGAACTTGTTCCAATTTCGATACCTGTGTAGATTTCTTTTTCTGTTTGCGGCATAATGGCAATACCTCCTCTTTCCTCTTGAATTACATAATAACGAACCGTTGACAGACAGACTGCCTCCCGTTTTTTATAAAAAGTAATATGGGAGAAGTGGATTTTCAAGATTTCCTTTATATGATGAATGAAAAAATTGCATTATAGTATAGGTTTTGACTGTTTTTGCGGCGTGGTATGGAATCGATGGTCCCATTCCGTCTCGCGTCCGTATGAATATTTAAGAGGTGACGATATGAAAAGCGCTTTTGAATTGGCGATGGAACGGCTGGGCGGTGGCGCCCGCCAATATACGGCTGAACAAAAAGAGCGGTTCAACGAAATTGACCGCGATATTGATGCGCAGATTGCGCAGGTGAAGTTGCAGGCGCAGTCAGACAGGCTGAAACTTGCGGACGACATGGAAAAGCTGAAGGAGCTTGACGACCATTTGGCGGAGGATCTCCGCCGTCTGGAAGTGAAACGTGAAGACAAGAAAGAAGCGCTGCGCCGCGAGTTTTCAAAGTAAGTTACGTTGGTTGAGGGAGTTGGAAAAATGTTTGTTGATAGAGTGAAAATACATGTGGAAGCGGGGCATGGCGGTTCTGGTTCCGCCAGTTTCCGCCGTGAGAAATATGTGCCTTTGGGCGGGCCTGACGGCGGCGACGGCGGCAACGGCGGCTCCATCGTCATCCAGGCGGTGACGGGTGAGCAGAGCCTCGTCGCGTTGCGATACCAGCCGCACTGGAAGGCTCCTGACGGCGGCAACGGCCGCGGCCAGAAGATGCACGGCGTCAACGGCGCAGACCGCGTCATCAAAGTCCCGGTCGGCACGCTGGTGTTCGATGCGGAAAGCGGCGACCTGCTGTACGATTTGAATCAGGCGGATGCGGTTTACGTCGCCGCAAAAGGCGGCAAGGGCGGTCTTGGCAACACGCATTTTGTGTCGTCTGTAAACCGTGCTCCGAAGAAATTCCAGCCTGGCACGGAAGGAGAGGTAAAGGATTTGGAACTGGAGCTGAAAACTGTTGCGGACGTGGGACTTGTCGGTTATCCAAATGCTGGTAAGTCAACGTTGCTACGGGCATTGTCCGCCGCCCGTCCGAAGACGGCGCCGTATCCGTTCACGACACTTCATCCGAGTGTTGGAATCGTTGAAATGGAGGACTACTACCGCTTCAGCGTGGCGGACATTCCAGGGCTGATAGATGGAGCATCCGAGAATATCGGTCTCGGGCATGCGTTCTTGCGTCATATTGAACGTTGCCGCCTGTTCTGCTTCGTGCTGGATATGGCGGGAGTTGACGGACGCGACCCATTGGCTGATTTGGCGTCGCTACGTGATGAACTGAAAAAGTATGAACCTGGGCTGGAAAAACGTCCTTTCGTGTTGGTTGCCAACAAGATGGATTTGGAAGGCTCGGAGGCGAATCTGGCACGGCTGAAGGAGTCGGAGCCAAAAGCGGTCATCATTCCGATTTGCGCAGAGCTGTCGGAAAACACGGACGAACTGATTCGCCGTCTGCGTTTGTGCCTTGAGACTTTACCACCGATGGACGAAGAGGATCTGAACAGGATTCTGGCCAAACGTCGCGTGTTTTTCAATGAAAAGACTCAGGCAAAAGACATAGACAATGACGACTGGGATTATTGATAGTTTTCTTAATTACATATAAATAAGGAGCTTGAACATGCGTATTCTCGTTGCTGGCGGAGCTGGCTACATTGGAAGCTGCACCACGGAATATCTTCTTGAACGTGGCCATGAAATCTGCGTCTTCGACGCTTTGCTGAACGGCCATCGCCAGGCGGTCGATCCGCGTGCGAAATTTGTGAAAGGAAATTTGGAAGACTATGCAGCCATTGAGAACACCATTAAGGAGTTCCAGCCGGAGGGCGTCATCCATTTCGCGGCTTTCATCGAAGTCGGAGAATCCATGAAATTGCCTGGCAAGTATTTCCGCAACAATGTCGCCAATGCCATCAACCTCGCACAGGCTTGCGCCATGAACGGCGTTCGTAAAATTGTGTTCTCCAGCACGGCAGCGACGTATGGTATGCCGAAGAACATCCCTATCAAGGAGACGGAGCCGACGATTCCTATCAATCCTTACGGTGAATCTAAGTTGATGTTTGAGAAGATCTTGCGTTGGTATCACGACCTGCATGGCCTCCAATACACGGCCCTGCGTTATTTCAACGCCGCTGGTGCAACGCCTGTCCATGGCGAAGACCACCATCCCGAAACGCATTTGATTCCGCTTATCATGCAGGCCGCAGAAGGCAAGCGCCCGAAAATCAGTGTCTTCGGGACGGATTATGACACGCCGGACGGCACCTGTATCCGTGACTACATCCATGTTCTGGATTTGGCGCAGGCCCATCTTTTGGCGTTGGAGAACCAAGATTCTGGAGCTTTCAATCTCGGTACGGGGCAGGGCCATTCCGTCAAGTCGATCATCGACACGGTGAAGAAAGTGACAGGCCTTGATTTCCCAGTTGAATATGCGGAACGCCGCCCCGGTGATCCCGCTAGACTCATTGCGGATTCGACTGCAGCGAAGACGGTTCTCGGCTGGAAACCGCAGTACGATGACATCAACGCAATTGTCGAATCCGCCTGGAAATGGCGGCGGCTATATCCGAACGGCTATCAGGATTGATTGTTCAATTCATTTAACAGGAGGATGTTATGAAAGTTCAACTTTGTATGGCATTGTTGTGTGCGGCGGGTCTGTCGGTTGCGCAGCGGACGGCTACATTCAAGGTCGGAAACATGGAAATCATCGCCATGCAGGACAAAGACCATGGCATGCCGAACAAACTGTTTCAAGGGGCTCCACCAGAGGAAATCGAGGAGGCGGTGCCGTCGGGGAATTCACCCGCATCCATTAATATGTTCGTCATCAAAACGGCAAAGCATACGTATCTGATTGATACGGGCACTAATACGGATTCACTGCTGAAGAATTTGAAAAGCGTTGGTCTTACGCCGTCTGACATCGACGTGATTCTCATCACGCACATGCACGGTGACCACATCGGCGGCTTGCTTGCCAATTCCAAAGCGGCTTTTCCGAAGGCGACGCTTTATATTTCGAAAGACGAATACAACTACTGGCGGCAGGCAAATCCAAACGTGAAGCTGTTAGGAATCGCCTATATGAAACGCATTGAGCTATTTAAGTATGGTGAAGACCTTCCGATCGTCCGTATGGAAGTTTCAGAACGCGAAAAGACAAAGGCGCTTGTTCTAGGCAGAGAGATTCCGAAAGTCATTCAAATGACGGATGATACGTTCCAAGGTTTGGAGGCTCTCGGCCACACGCCCGGCCATACGGTGTTTGAAAACAACCTTTTGATTGCAATCGGAGATTTGGTCCATTCGGCTGCACTTCAGTTCAAGGATCCTGAAATTTGCGCTCAATACGACATGAATATGCCGAAAGCCGTCGTAAGCCGCAAAAAAGTGTTCGACCGTGCGGCGGAGACGAAGAAGGTCGTCATCGGCGCCCATCTTCCCTTCCCCGGCATCGGCCATATCGTGAAGGACGAAGCCGACCGCTACGAATTCGTCCCGTTGAAATGATGGTGACGACCATCGCCCTTTTGTTGTGAATTTATTTTAACATAGCTATACAAAGAGGTTTACAAAAGAATTACCATGATGACTGCTGCTGAATTGAGAAGAATGTTCATTGATTTTTTCAAGAGCCACGGCCACGCCGAAATCAAAAGCGCGCCGCTGGTTCCCGAAAACGACCCAACCTGCCTGTTTACGACGGCTGGAATGCACCCGCTCGTCCCGTTCCTGCTGGGTGAGAAGCATCCCGCCGGAAAACGGTTGACGGATGTCCAGAAATGCTTGCGGACAGGCGATATCGATGAAGTCGGCGACCCCTTCCACATGACCTTCTTTGAGATGCTCGGCAACTGGTCTCTTGGCGACTATTTCAAGAAAGAAGCCATCGGCATGAGCTTCGAATTTCTTACGAAGAAGCTCGGCTTCAAGCCCGAAAACATCAAAGTGACGTGCTTTGCCGGCGACGAGAACGCCCCGCGTGACACGGAAGCCGCCTCCATCTGGATGGAAAACGGCATCCCGGAAAAGAACATTTACTATTTAGGTAAAGAAGATAACTGGTGGGGCCCCGCCGGACAGACTGGCCCCTGCGGCCCTGACACGGAAATGTTCGTCCCGCTGGACCGTCCAGACTGCGGCCCGAACTGCGGCCCCGCCTGCGGCTGCGGCAAATGGGTCGAAATCTGGAACGATGTCTTTATGCAATACAACAAGACGGCGGACGGCAAGTTCGTCCCGCTGGAGCATCCAAAAGTCGATACCGGCATGGGCGTCGAACGCGTGACGGCTTTCATGTAGGGCGTCCGCAGTGCCTACGAAACGGAGCTGTTCTCGGGTATCTTCGCGAAAATCAAGGAGTTG
>JAGCSE010000106.1 GCA_017964325.1 Victivallales bacterium
GAGAAATCGCCGTTTTCATCCCAGCAATTTATAGTCTTCGTATCGGAAATCACCATCCCTTTTTCTTGCTTAAAATTAATGGTTCCTATTGTTCCGTCAGGATACTCCACGATGGTCTTGACACCTTTCTCACCGCAAATCACCTTGTAATCCAGACGCAATGGTTCGCCATGAACTGCCGTCTGCGTTGCTTGTTTGAGTATGAACTGTGCAGCACCGTTTTCATGAAGCAGACGCGAAGCGACGGAATCCTTAAGTTCTTGGTCTTCAAGTCGTTTCATTTGGTCTTTCAGAATGGAGGCGAGCTTCTTCGGCTTATGCGTCGCAGGACGAAACGTCAGCAGGCAGATTTCCTGCGGTTGCAGCGTCTGTGTCCAGTCGATACTTTTTTCGGCGAAGCCAAGCAGCACTTCGCCATGTTCATTCAACCGCGAAACTTCACAGAGATTCTCTACATAAGCCAACGGCACGTTCTTGCAGGTAAATGTCTGGTAGTTGTCGCTGTAGTTGACGATGGCCATCAGCAAATCGCCCTGCGGATTCTTCCACAGCATCGATTGGACGGACGGCAGCGTGACGTTATGCGGCGACCGCAGATGCCACGTCGTCGTAAACGGTTCCGTTTGAACGGTATTTGGCACTTCTCCCAGCAGTTCGCCCAACACCATGAACTCCTTGGCGGCCTTCTGCAACGCACCGAGGCGGATAAGATATTCGAGATGGTCGCGGTGGTTGGCGTCCATGATCCATTCGCCGTTCCAACCGAGCTGGCAGCCCCACAGGAAGTCGCGGCCTTGGTTGGCGCGGAAGGCGGCGAAATCGTCTTCCGCGTACATCGGGCTCGTGAAATAGATGGCGTAGCCGCTATAGACGGCGGTCATGGCGGGCACGTCCTCCTGGTTGCGCTGCACCCACGTCAGATAGCCGTCGATGTTGTCCATGTACGGTTCGGCGATGTTTTCCGTTGTCAGCGTCACGCCCTTTTCGGCGGCCATCTTCTTGATAGGCGTCAGCATGGCGCGATAGCCGTCGCACCAATGGCGGCCGCCGCCGATCGGATGGTTGTGCGTCGGATCGAAACAGAGCTTCGGCGCGGCGGCGCCGATCTGGTCCAGATAGATGCCGTTCACGCCGCATTCGTTCATCAATCGTGAGCAGATTTCCTGTATCTTGTTCTGCCACTGCGTCGTGAACGGGCAGTTCGGAACAAGACGTCGTTTGGAAGCGTAGATTTCAATGTAAGGCTCGCCCTTTTCGTTCTTTGCGGCGGATTTGATGCCTTCCGTCGGGAAGCTGTCGATGTCCATGTCCCACAGACGGCCATTAATATAAGGCATGATCAACTGGCCTTTTTCCTTCATGCGGGCGGTCGTCTCCGCGAAGCCGTCCTTCGTCGGGAAATAGTTCGGATAGGAATGGTCGAAGGGGATCTTATGCCAGTTGTACCAATGGGTCGCGAACGGGACGCGGCCGTTGACGCGTTTATCCAAATCGACGAGCGTCTTCTCGACGTTTTTCGGCTCGCCGCCGAGGCACATCCAGAAGCCGTTGTCAATGAAACGCTTCGGGAAATCCGTGCGCTGCGCGATAGGGCCTTTCGCCGTCCACGGCTGCCGGATGGCCCACTTGCGGTATTTCTTGGCGGCCTGCCACCAGTCACCGTGATAAAGGCTGACGACGACTGGGAAATCAGTCGCGAACGCGGCTCCCGGCTGCCCCATGTTCTCCGCGTATGTCATGAAGGAGATGTCCTGCTTGGAGGAGATGGAAATGCGTTTCGGGCGGGCCGCGCCGTCATGCGCCCCGAAATAAACGCCTGTATCACCTAAATTGAACGCCATGAACTGCATGGGCGCGACAGCGCACGGATACATGAAACTGACTCCGGTGCGATTGTTCTTGAAAAGACGCGCCCCCCAGTTGCCGCCGGGCAATAAAGCGTCACCCTTCCCGGGCTCGAAAACCTGTCCAAGCGAAGGATATTCGGATGTCCACAGACCGTAGATTTTGCTGCGGTTGGCGAGCGACATGCGGAACTCGAACTGCTTTTCCATTTCATTCCACGTCACGTCACAAGACACGTCCAATACGTCTTTTTCATCGCCGATGGCCAGATTCTTCCAAGTGAAACGGATACCGTTGGCGGTCTTCTCGCAGACACCCTGCGCGGCGTCGCGGTTCGTCAGTTTCACGGCCGGCAGACTGTCATTGACAGGAGCGCTGAACAACGGATCCTCCACGACGCCTTCACCGTTTTTGGTCTGTTTCGACAGATCCAGCTTACGGAACTCCAGAACCCACAGCCCCGCGTATTCGGGCCGTGTGTCGAAGAAACGCGTCCCGTTGGTCTTGTCAACAAGTCCTTTGCAGGCAAAGCCTTCCGACGCGTCCGCAAAGACAAGCCGTGCGTCCGCCGTGTCGATCTGATAATCGCTTGTCAGCGCAAGTCCCGATTTGTACGGTTCTTCCGTCATCGCCGCCGCCTTCGCTTCGGTACCGTTCACCGTTTCGATTTTCAGCGTCGCGTCTTTTCCGAGCCAGCGGGTGAACCATTCGTTGTCATCGCTGGCAGGACCGAAATACAGGCTTCCTGAACGAGATTCACGGTTCTGGCCGACGGACATCATCATGCGGCTATGGCTGACGTAATAGACGAATTCATCTGACGCATCCCAGCAGGTAAGGTGTTTGCCGCTGACGCCCATCGCCTCGTCGTTCGTGCTCAGCAGGCCCCAATCCATCGCGCTGATTCCAGGCCCCTTCACGCCTTTTTCACGCATCGGAATGACGGTCATCGGCTCGCCTGTGACAAAATGCGTATAGTATTTGT
Organism: Victivallales bacterium; assembly: GCA_017964325.1. The sequence continues at coordinate 2,831 of JAGCSE010000106.1, forward strand.
CCGCTCGTGACAAATGCAGGAAATGCAGTTCGTTCCATTCGATAGGCTGGCCGTCGCCGCGTTCGACATCGACCGTCACATCGATGACCGGCGAATACGCCGTATAAATATAATGGTAAACGGCATGCAGCTTGTCGGGCGAGTAGTTCATGCCGCTCTTGTAGCCAGTTTTCGCCTCGACGACGATGCGCAGCGGGCTCTTGAAGACGACTTTCGCCGTCGCCTCGTCATCGGCCATGATCGTGTATTGGCTATGCGTTTCACGATTGAAGACGCGATCCAGCAGATGGGCCTTCGTGTCCGTGTAGCCGGATGAACAGTAGCGGATGTTCTGCGGCATGCCGCCATGGCCTTTCAGCGGATGCTCCAACTGGAAATACGTCGTTCCGATGACGATACAGCCGTCGCGTTCTTCGCAGGTCAAATCCGTCTGCGGCCAATCAAGTGTCGGCATCGTGGATTTGATCTGGAAATGGCGGACGTTCCCTGCCTCCGTGATACCAGGCATGAGCCATGAAATGATCGGTTGCTTGCCGCTTTTGTCCCGCACGGCGGGAACTTCCTGCAGGAAATTGCCACGATCATCCGTTTCAATGACTTGGAACGGCTTGTCGCCGTCCAGCAGCCATTGTTCCTCCACAGGCCTGCTGACGACCTGTTCGAACCGTTCCGTACCGTTGTTGCGGACGTTCACCTGCAACGCCTCATGCGCGAACAACGCCCCCGCGCAAAGCATTGTGTTTATGCAGAATAGCAGATTCTTTTTCATGGGAGTCCTTTTGTTAATCATTAATCATTAAGTTCATAGACATGTACTTCAAACGGCTTGAAATCGTCTTTCAGGCCGTTTGCGCAATCCACCGTACGATTTTCAAAAAGCACTTTCGCCGTCTTGAATCCTTTAATATCAATAGCGGCCTGCACGGCTTCCGTGGAGGAATTGCAGACCAGCAAGATTTTCGGGCCGTCGTTGTCTTTCAATAGGCATGTGACGGACGGATGCTCCAAGGCATCCGTCTTCGGGCCTGAAAGGATCGTCACGGCAGGCTGTTCCTTCGCATGGCGTGAGCATAGTTGATTCTGTATGGAAGCGAGTTCGCCCGCGACGGTGGTGATTTCACGCCAATGTTCGGGCGTGCTCGTGACGCCGTGATTCTGGTTGTAGCCGCCGTATGTGTACCACGTGATGCCATGGGCGCCGTGGATGATGGAAAGATAGCTCATGGCGCGCAATTCGTCGAACGACGGGAAGCGTTTCCAGCCCCATCCGTCGAAATGCTGGATGATGGCCCAGATGGTCTTCACGGGGGAGCCGTTGCGGGAAAGATCGTCGTAGATGGTCTTCATGTCGCGAATGACGGTGGGGACTTCCTTCGCGTCCGGCTTGTCTTCGCGAACAGGATAAATCTCCGGCATGAAGGAGTCCGTGGAGCCGATGAACGCCTCGTAATGGCTTGCACCGCGCGGCCCCGTGCCGTCCGCCTGCGTCGTAAGATGCGCATTGTCAAGTGAATGGCAGATGTCATGGTTGCGCTTCACGTCTTCGGGGGAGAAATACGTATGCGTGTCGTCGCCGATGTACCATGCGAGAATGGACGGATGGTGGCGTTCGCGGATGATGTTGTTGATCATGTCGCTGCCGGGCGTAATCCACAGCTTGAAGCCGTATTTGTCCGCCGTGTTGAGGAATTCCGCGAAATCCGCGTTGCGGCTCGCATTGTAGGTGTGGGCGAAATTGAAACCAGCGGCTTTTAAATCCTTAAATGCCTTGTCGATATTATGGCCGTTGAATTCGCGCTTCCAGACGGCATAGAGCCCGATTGGGAAGAACGGTTTGCCATCGACAAGCACGAAACCGTCATCACGCATTGTCACGATGTTCTCCGTTGCTTCTTTATCATAAAGGATAAGCCGTGAATCTTGGAAACGCTTGCCGGAGTAGTCTTTACCTTCCACTTGAAAACGATGGACATTGGATTTCGCGATGGCTTCCGCCGGTTTCGGCCCGTCGAACGCGATAACATCCAAATCGAAATATTCATTCTTTTTGAGATTCGGCACGTCAAAGCCGAATTGGATGACCACTGCAGCCGCGTTTGCAGGGGCGGCCAACGTAATCGCTTTTTCCGTCCATTCCGTCAACGGCTTGCCATAGCGGATGATGATCGGCTCGCCGATGGGCTGCATACCATCCGTCAGCCATTTGATATAACTGCGGTCGTCCGCGCTTTCCAAGTTGTTGTTATGGCGAATCTTGTAGCGAAGCGTGTAGATTTCGCCGCCTTTGACGGCAAGCGGCTGGGACTTGAAGTAGAAACTGCTGTCTTTTTCATCGGACAGGCGGGTGACGCGGACGGCCGACTTCGAATCTTCCAAGTCAATCCGTTTCAGCACATTCTCGTAATTATGGAACGACCATGTGCGCGGCGACAATGACGGCGGCAGCGGTTTCAATGGCTCTTCTGGCTTGTAGCTGACGATGCCGCCATTGCGTGTGGTTTTCGCCGTAATATCCACATCGTCAAGCAGATAACGGACGGTCGGCCATGAAATGATGGCGTCTTCCGTCAATTGGAAACGGATTTCGGAGGCCGGATCTTGATTGGGCGACTTGCTCAACATATTGATGCATGGAGACTTGTCGATGCTGTAGGTCCAATTCTTATCGATGCGGTCATCAATTGTGACGGACTTCAGTCGTGGCGTGGTACCGTTGCTTCTCATGATAGCTTTATAACGGCACCATGAATGACCATTAGGAAGATGAGATCTACCGGGATGTCGTCCTGTATCATCCGCATCGAAATTAACGAATTTCGTCCATTCGCCAGGTGTTCCATTGTTGTCGGGAGCCGTTGATCTCAAAAACCTTAAGGAACTACCTTCTTGTCTTACGGCATTACAGGCCATATCGACATAGCCTTTATTTGTAAAATATGGTAGCGACACGAAGGAACCTTCTTTATAATATGGATGCTTCTCCGTCTTCTGGACGATGGAGACTTCCGAAATGGCCATGTATTCGCCTTCGGGAACGTTTGGGACGTCGAAACCGACGAAGAACTGCGCCTTCACGGCATCCTTCGGCACGGCGCCGTCGATGAACGAATCCTGCCAGTCCTTGCTGACGAGTTTGAAGCGATAGCGGAAATCGTCGCCAAGCTTGTTTCCATCCTTGTCAAACCACCGGACACACATTTTATAGCTGTCCTTATGGCCCGACGGGTTGTGCAGCGGGAACGTGCCGGTTGCGCGGATTTTGATCGTAAGATCCGATCCGCCAATGACATCGAACGGCTTTCCGGCAAGCTCCCACGCCGTGTCGCTGTTCGTTTTCTCCATGCCGATGTAGGCGGCCTTTTCCCCGAACACGGTCCGCGCGTCCATGACAAGTTTATTTTCGAAATTGCTAACTTCCCAATTCTCAAGTCCTTTGGAGAAGTCATCGGAGAAGACAACATCGCCTTGCCGATCAAGCTCGACGGCGCCGTCCTTTATCTTCAGATGGTTGTTTTCCAACAACGGCGCGGCATGTGACACGATGGCCAATGAGCAAAGTCCGATGCACAATTGCTTTATCAGTTTCATGATTATCTTCTCCGTTTAGCTGAGACCACTGTGACTACTGGGACTTCTGGGACGGGCCTTCATGACCATAGCCAGACGGCGCATGAATCTTTTCCAAACGTCCCATATGTCCCATAAATCAATACTGCTTTAAACTGCCCCTCATTTCATGATTATCTCTATCTGAAAGTATCGTTCCTGAAAGGCCACCTGCCGGGCGATTTCTTCTTTTGTGAAGCTCCTTCCGACTGGCGCTACAACCCACTTGTCCTCAACGTCATCCAGTCTGTGAATAATGGCGATCAGAATACCCGTGTATTCTTTCACAGCCTCATCCACGCCGAGCAGATAGGCGTCCTGCTCTTCGCCGTCGCCTGCCATCACGCCCTGTACATATCCGTAATTCACCGAATAGCGCATGTCCGGATATTTCGGATGCGCGCTGCCCAGCGGCCGGTCTATTGTGACTGTAACAGAACTGCCAATCTTCCATTGGTCGTTTATAACTATATGTTTAGTATGACTCCATTCCATTTTTTGTTTTTCGAAAAATAAAAAATTATAATATGGAATAATAGAAATTCCAATCACATTCTCATTATTTTAGCAAAATATTATACCTCCGTGAGCGTCCTTTGCCTTTGGCTTCAATTTGTTCGTCTAAAACAAGTTCCATTAATAACCTTCTTGTCCGTGCCACGCTCAGTTCAAGATGCTTGGCAATCTTAGCCGTATTTGCACTTCCTTGTTGACGGACATAATTGACTATTTTTGCTTTGTTGATTAATGTCTTGGTTGTCTGTGAATTTTCCGCTTGTTTTTCCGCTTGTTTTTCCGCTTGTTTTTCCGCTTGTTTTTCCGCTTGTTTTTCCGCTTGTTTTTCCGCTTGTTTTTCCGCTTGTTTTCGGCCCGTTTTTTCCGCTTGTTTTTCCGCTTGTTTTCGGGTAAAATCAAGCGTTAAAATTGTACGGTCCGGATTATATTGTTCTTCTACAACAGGTTCCTTCCAACCTTTAGCCGCCCAAACAGAAAAAATATCAGGCACACCGCTTCCTGCACGTTCACCGATGGCAAGAAGATTCAGCATTTTCATGATTGCCTTGTTTCTGGGATCGGAAATACCACCACGAAGCATTTGCTTCTTTCCCGTTCTAATGCTACCTGGATTCTGGAAAACAATCTGATTCTGCTCTTTAAAAATGACAATTCCCTTTGGAATATAGAAGTCTGTATTGACAATGCAATTTGCCAGCGCCTCTCTTATCGCTTTGTGCACAGGCGTATCTTCCACCCTTGTAACGCCGTCCAATGCAAAAGGCTTTTCAACATCTTCAGTTATGCCAAGAATGATGATACCGCCATAGCAATTTGCCATGGAAGAATAAGTCTCCCAAAGACTATTCGGCAAGCCGCCTTTTGCTTTTTTGATTTCCAGGCGGTTATCTTCACGATATTCGTCAAATTTTTGTATATCAAACTTTTCCATAAGATGGCATTGTAAAGGAAATCATTTTTTTGTCCGATTATTTGATGACCTTACAGGAAGACAGGCTTCAGATGGCGGTCGAAGATGTTCGTTGCGACGTTGTCGCTGATGACGTCTTCAAACTCGTCCAGCGCATCGAGATAGCGGTCGCCCATCTCCGCGGCGACGCGGAAGGCGACATGCAGCATCTGGCGAAAATGCATGTTGTAGTCCGCGCATGACTGGTCGTGGCGAAGCGTCCGCGTGAACTTATCTGCCGTCCATTTGGCGACTTCCGCTGGTTTCGGCAGCTTGGCAGGATTGATGTCGATGACGGTCGCGTACGGAATCGCAAGCTCTTCGCGGCGTTTGTAGGCCTCCGCATAGACATCCTTTGCGAGTTTCAATCCGTCGCCGCCGGCCGCCGCCAAGCCGATCAGTTCCTCAAGCCACGTCGTTCCTGCCGTCTTCAGATGAAGACCCGCGTCCGCCTTGTGGATGGCTTTATTGATGATCGGATAGATGGAGAACTTGTCGCTGCCGGAATGTACGCTTAATTTCAGATTTGCCGGAAGTCCGAACTCCTTGACAGCGAACTGGATAACGGCGATGTCTTCATTGAATTCGCGTTCGAACACCTTCAAATCGCCGACATAATCGACGCCTTTGTTGAAACGGCCCGTGAACTTCGGCGCAATTGTCTGGGCAGGAATCCCTTCGTCCGCAAAAGCGGCCAAAATAAACAGCATGTCACGTGGCGTCTGCGGGATGTCCGTCTCGTCCATGGAGACTTCCGGAATGAAATTGCCTTCGCCTTTCGCCTTCAGGATGTAACGATAGAGCTTTCCAGCCTCCTGCACGGCCAGAAGATATTTGTTCGCGATGACTTCCGCCTCCGCTTTTTCCACAACTATCGGCGCCTTGATTCCGGGAATCAACAACTTCTTGCCGATGAGATTCTTATGTTTGTCCAAAAACTTCTTGACATCCGCTTTTGCGGCCGGCTTGCCCGTGAAATCCGCGACATCCAGCGTGAAGAAATCGCTCGAATCCATGAACCAATCGACGTTTTTCAAGCTGATGTGATCGGCATCGACATGGTATTCGCCATTGAACGAATAGGCACGCATGGCGGCTTCAACGGCGTTGCGGACGTCCATCGGGCATGTCCCGATGATCGTGTGTTCGCGGTTGGATTTGTTCCAAACCGGAGCGATGGCCGCGCCAACGGCGCGAGCCTTGATGATGGCACGCATCTGCGCCCTCGCCTGACGACCGAACCTGTCACCGACACCCATGCTGTATTTGACCAGCTGCATGTTTTTCTCCTTTGACGTGAAATTATTTGGTTAATTGGATTAATTTTCCATATAAACTAATTTTGCCATCGCGAAAGTCAAGCTATAATAAACAGTGTATTTATCGGTCAAACCCATTATTGGAGCCAACATGAAAAAAGACACGCCTTGGAAAGTCGCCGTCGTCGGCTGCGGCAGTTTCGCCACAGGTCAATATCTGCCGAACATCTCGAAAACCGCAAATGCCGTGCTGACAGCGGTCTGCGATATACGCACGGACGTCGCGGAAGCCGCCTGCAAACGCTTCGGCGCGAAGGAATGGTACGGTTCCGTGGAGGAACTCGTGGAAAAAGGCGATTTCGACATCGCGATCGACGCCGCCTCCATTCCCGCCCACAACCACATCAACAAGACGATTCTCTCCGCCGGAAAGCACCTTTTCAGCCAGAAGCCCGCCGCGCTTACCGTGGAGGATCTGACAGAGCAGATCGAAATCGCCAAAAAGAACCATGTCAAATTCGGCTGCGTGCCCATCCACATGATCACGCCGGACATGCTCATGGCGAAACAGATCATCCGCGACGGCGGCATCGGCCGCGTCCTCTCCGTCAAATGTGTCTCCACCCACGGCGGCCCCGAATATTTCCAATACCGCTCCGCCGACCCGTCGTGGTTCTACGAACCGGGCGCGGGGGCGCTTTTCGACATGGGCGTCCACGCGTTGGACAAAGTGACGGGCGTCATGGGCCCCGCCAAATCCGTCTACTGCCTCGCCGCCACCGCCCGCAAGCAGCGCACATGCCGTTCGGGAGCCTTCGACGGCAAAGTCATCCGCACGGACTACTTGCCTGATACCTATTATATATCGCTCGATTTCGGCGACGACCACATCGGCTTCGTCGATACAGGCTTCA
>JAGCSE010000107.1 GCA_017964325.1 Victivallales bacterium
CGAGAACGGAGTCGTCATCGTGGCCGCTTCAGGCAACGACGGCGCCAATCAAGTCATCTATCCCGCCGCGTACGACAACGTCATCGCCGTCGGAGCCGTCGCCGCCAATTCGCAGATTGCGGGATTCTCCAATTCAGGAGCGGAAGTCAGCCTTGCCGCACCTGGAGTCGGAATTGATTCCGCATGGACGGATGATTCTGGAATCGTCTCATTTTCAGGAACTTCAGCCGCCGTTCCATGCGTCGTCGGAGTCATCGCCAACATCCTTTCCGACAACGACGGTTCACTCTCCCCCGCCGAAGCCGCCGAACTCGTCGTCAACAATGCCGTTGACAACGGAGCTCCAGGAAAAGACGATACGTATGGCAACGGCGTGCTCGACTACACACGCACTTCAGAATCCAACACGCCTGGCATCATCGATGCCGCAGCCGCAGGACATTTCATCGACACGGCAAACGCCACGGAAACGTCCGTTCCGCTAGTAGTCTCCGCACAAAACACAGGAACGGAACAACTTGCGACCATGACATTGACTGTCGCCGTCAACGGCGTCGAACAGAGCTTCACTTTTGTCGATGTCAAGCCAGGCGAAACCGTCTCCTCCGTCATTCCCCTCAGCGTCAGCCAGATTGAGGCCAACGGCAACGTCCGCGTATCTTCAATCGTATCAACGCCCAACGACAACCGCCCAGGCAACGAAACGAAAACCTCTGTAATTTCCATCTCTGAGGAATAAGCTAGCATTCTAGCATTCTAGGCTTCTAGCCACTAGCCACTAGCCACTAATCCTTCCCCACGGAAATCACAAGATTCTCTCGTTTGGAAAGATACGCCTCCACGGCATCGCGAGTCATGATTTTCGTGTCCTGCGTATGGCTTGTCGGCCTATCCAAAATGCCGCGCAATACTGTGAACCGCCCCGAACCAGCCGCAGTATGGTTGTTCAATGCTAGCTTTACACGACCGCCATCCGGCCATTCACCTTTCCATAAACGAGTTATGACCGCGGTTTCCGCATTCGCACCGAGTTTCATATCCGCTCCCCACAACCCGCAGAAACTGTAATGCGTCTTGTTCCGCCACTGCTCGGCCACGATTTCGCCAAGCTCCTCGCGCGTCACTTCCGCCGTCACAATAGAGTTTTCATACGGCACAAGCTCGAACAAATCCTGCGCCGTCACACGTCCCGCTGGCAAATCTTTCTTCGACAGCCGACCATGCAGCACGACGTCTGCTCCGCTTACCTCCGCCAACGCGCGACAAATCAATTCGCTTGTCTGGCAACTGACTCCTGGCCGGCCGTACGCCTTCACAGGCATTGCCAAGTTCCCTTTTATCAACCGCTTGCGCTCGACTTTCGCAGCCTCCAGATAGCCCGTCAACGCCTTGCGCAATTCTTCATCTTCAACATAGTCCTTCGTCACCTCCTGTGTTCTGCCTTCAATCGATACGACAGCGTGCCGTTCCGTATCGACCGTCACCCGCACGATGCCAAGATATTCACCATGGCAACCAGGCTGCATATACCACGAACGTCTCCCGATGCGCCGTCCTGGCAGCAGACGATGGCTGTGCGCCCCCAGAATCACGTCGATTTCAGGGAAGCATTTCGCTATTTTCGAGATTTCGTTGACGCCTCGTGTATCCGCCCCTTCAAACCATGCCTGATGAGTCGCCAATACAATCACATCTGGTTTGGTTTGATGGACTTGTGGTAACACTCTTTCCAACGTCGCAAAGGCCGTTTCAACTTCCAGCTTGGCGAATTCCGTCTCCAGCATCCAATTTTTCGCATACGAAGCCGAAACGCCGATGACCGCCACCTTTACGCCGTTTTTCTCGAACAAGCGCCATGCAGGAAATGGCTCCTTTCCTTTTACTTGCAGATTTCCGCAGAGCACGATGCCCTTCACGCGTCCCGCCAATTCACTGAACCTCTCCACACCATAGTCGAGCTCATGGTTGCCGGGAATCCACGCATCATATTTCATCGCCTCCAGCGGGACGATTCCCGCCATGCCTCTTGAAAGTGCCGTCGTCAGCGTGCCTTGAACATTGTCACCACAGTCGATGAGCAGACATTTCTCCGCGCCTTCGCTTTGCCGCCATTTCTTGACCATCGTGGCGATGCGCAGCCATGAACCATCTTTCGGACTGTCGCCATCCTCGAATACGCCGTGCATATCCGTCGTCTGCATGATGACGACCTCGCGCAGTTCCGCCCACAGCGGCCACGTCAGAAGAAGTAAAAATACAAGCCCGACGAAAACTCTCCGTCCGTACGAAAGCTTCATTCTTCTGTTTTCCTCCACACATCCCATATATTATCGTTCTCCTCTCCCCGAAGAAACAGCCGCTCTATCGAATGAACCACCACCCTGCGGCATTATTCGTCTCATCCGCCGCCTGAACAAATGTCTTGCCGTTCCAAATCATTCCGTCAGAACGCCATGCGATGCCTGGATCAGTGCCGAAATACCATGAACCGCTTTGCGGCAGCATTGCGGCCTTCTTGCCCTCCACTACGGAATCATCCATCGCCCCGTACAGAGTGATGGCATCCTTTTCCGATGCATACACCCAATATGCGCAACCTCCCGTCAGTGGTCCGTCATAAGGGATATAATTATCGCCGTCAACAGTAAATACATTTCCATTGCAAATTTCGCGGAGCAACATTTCCTTATTCCATGTCAGCTCCTGCACCGCCCATGGAATCGAGACCAGATTCCAACCTGGCCGTATGTTCAAATGGCACGCGACGGAATTCGTCAGCCGCAGTCTCAATGGCACGCTTTCACGGTGCGCCCCCGACAAGTCAACGCGATGGATTTCCCATTCGCCGGCGGGCAATGCCACTCCCATGGACACCCCAAGCCATACGGCCCGTCCATCGCCATCGACCGCAATACTCTCGCAGATGTTGCTGAAGGTCAGACTGCTTCCATCCGCAGAAAGAAGGACTCCCTCCAAATCTTCCTTGCAAGCATCGATTCTCCCATAGCTGACAACATCCAACGATGCAGCTTGTGGCTTGATGGAATCATCAAGCGATTCATCGATTTCATCCTCCAGCATCAACGAACCGCCCCAAATGATCTTGACACCGCAACTAATGGCCTGCCCATCCTCCCCTTCCAGCATGAAATATCCGTAGCCGACGGGATAGAAAATCGAACTGCAGCAATCAGCGTTCGTCCCCAAAAGGATGCCTTTGACTGCCACTTCTCGAGCATAGCCAGCCTCTTCATCATAGTCCTGCGAATATACTTTCATACGGCCGCTGAACGTGCCGTCCAACAAATAACCATCGAAAACACCAAAGTCCAATGACACCCCGTAAATGGCAGCCTCCCCTGCAAAAGCCCCCTCGCTTTCAATCATCCTGAATCCCTTTGGCGTCAACAGCGGCGCCTCGCCTCCAGGTGTCTGTAACGGATTTTCGGCAACCAAATAATACAAATTGGCATACGTCCCGTCACTGCTCAATTCCAATTGATCCGTTAGACTCTTGTCCTTCTCGAACTTGCTTCCGCTGAGGCTGAAATGCCGTATTCCGCCAGCGCGATGCCAAGTGACCGCCTCAACGCAATCTTCGAAGGATTCTTCATCGCCACGAACAGGCGATGGTTTGCACTCCACACAGATACGCCTCTTTCCATTGGCATTCAAATCAATTCTCACCACACCGCCAAACCATTCGTCCTTCCAATCTTCCCCTACATGGGTCCGTGCAAAAAGAGTGAACTCAGCATATCCATTATCCTGATGCGTAAAATCATCTGTTTCAAGAATATACCGCAGGGATGCAGAGCCATCGAACTCCGATTCGCCGTCTGGCAGGAACCCACGGTATGATACCTCTCCGGTTTCCGTGTCAATGTTGAGCAACATCCCGCCATGTCCCTGTCCGATTGCCGTATCGCACGGATTGAGCGTCACCGTATAATCCGTCCATAAGGAATGGATTTCTTCAAACACCGCTTTCCGTGCCACATCCATATCATAACACGCGACTTCTACATTCGATGAAGAGTTTTTAGCAACTAGACGACTTCCTTCCACTCCATGACCATCCTTGTCGATTGCCATCGTCAATTCCAGCCGCAGATCATCTTCCAATCCTTCAAGATTCACAGTCGTTGTCATGGTTGCCATCGCAACGCCATCATTGTCAATAGAATCCCAGCCGTTCGATGAAAGTTCCGCCTCGACGTGCACCGCCGTTCCGTCAACCGTCATGGTAGCCCGCACAACGGATGTCACAACCAATTCGCCGCCGCCATCAATGACTTCCACGTCAACGGCACCCATTGTCTCCCCATCATCCAGCAAGGTCCCGCTAAATTGATTTCCCGCAGCCACATACGGATTTTCCACAGGCGGCTGTCTGCCAATGATATGAATCGTCGCCGTCGCATTTTCCGCCGCTGGCTCAATCATGCCGCCTTCTGCAAAAGATAGCGTCACCGTCCGTTCCGCAATCCCATCCTGCCAATATTTATCATCCTCCGCTTCATGGAGATACACCGTTACATTCTTTGGAGATGGATTCCCGCTGCCAGGATTCTCACCGGCCGACCATGTCACCGTTGTTTCCGACTTGCCTCCTTTGAGCGTAATTTCTTTGTTGCCGAAACCGCTGTTGTCCAATTTGACGGAAACGTTGATGGCTCCCGCCAGATAGCTCTTCTTCTCCAGAACTATTGGAATGTCAATGGCATCCGCATCTGCCGAAACATAGTATTCAGAAGCTCCAAACTGCGCCGTCACCACGATGTCGCCACCAGGCTCCACTCCCTGCGGCTCCAATGTCAGACCGTATGTCTCCATCCCTTCTGCAAAATACGATTCATATAAGTTCTTGAAACTATCAAATGTATTCTCCAGCTTGACACCATTGATTTTCGCCCCTGTTGAAAAATAGCTGGCACCAATGCAATCGACATTGGAGGCATTGAGGATGGAGACCTTGTTCGTCGTCGAGCAATCCGCTGTATCCTTCACATGGAAAAGGGCATAAACAGGATATGCTCCGGAAAACGTAAGAGCATGCTGTTTCTTGAGATAGGTGTACCAATCCTGCTGTTGCGACAAATTGACATACAGCATGATGATTTTCTTGCCTCGCGCATAATCCGCCCACGGATGTCCGCTGGCCGCCAATGGACAACCAACTCCTATGCATTTGCTTCCCCCATCGCATAACGCCCCTTGCCATAATGCCTTGCAATGGGAGCAGTCATTTCCAGGACGTGAATACAAAATCAACAACGGACGCTTTTCGTCTATTGCCGCTTGCTTTGCAGCATTGACATCTTCGGGGCTGTTCGTGATGTCATGCCATTCGCCGTAATATTGCCACGATGCACCGCAGACCATGAACGTCCATATCATGAAGAGCAACGGCAACCGTCCTATGACTTGTATTCTCGTATGCATTCGTTTCCTTGTTTTTCATTAGGGAGATGCCATCGGTGTCCCGATGACGGACATTCCTGTCCAGTATCGACGGCGGAAACCGTCGGATATTCCCCCCTCTCAGCCTTTTACTCGAAAGCAAAGGGCATTTGGGCAAATTGATTAATATAGCTTCTTTTCCAATTTTTTAAACTATAGCCGCCATATCCTATTAGAAACAAAGCTCAAACAACAATAGCCAACACGGGGCGTGACTTACGTGGCACTCTTGACGATGGCCGAATTCGAAACATGGATTCATTTCAGCTTTTCATCATCAGCAACATGACCACGCCCAAAATCGCAAACAGTGCGGCCATCAGCACCTTCGTGGCGAACACATGGCGTTTCGCCCAGTCGCCCAGCGCCTTCGCGCCCACGCCATACGCCGCCAAGACCGTAATCACCGCCAACGGCGCGATGAACAGGACGTTGTACAGCAACAGCAGCCACAAGGCACGCACCGTGACGCCGTCCTTCATCAACACCGTCAGCACGGGAAACAGAATCTGCCCTGTGCATGCAAGTTCCATCGAAGACACAACCGCACCCAAAACAACTGCCGCCGGCCCCAAAAGCCAGGCATGAACCGTCGTGAATTTCTTGATCTTGTCATGGATTCCACGATGCGTCTCCTTGGAAAGCCCCATGTCCATATCGCTGGCCTTACCAGTCTTACGATAGCGAATTGCATCACGAAGGTGCATTCCGCACAACACGAATCCACAGATGGCGAACCCGCCGTAAATCACGATTTTCACCCATTTCCAAGATTGGATTTTCTCCAGAACATACGACAGGGCAAGACCATACGTGAAATATGTCAGAAACACGCCAATGCAGAAGCAACCACCTACAATCAATATCTCGCGACGGCGCTTCTTCAAATACAGGAGATAGCTGATCAAAAACACCGACGTCGCAAACGCGCATGGATTGATACCATCCAGCAACCCGCCAAGGACAACCGACCCGATGGTCATCGTGTCCAGAAACGCCCTCATGCGGCTTTTCTCCGCCTTCAGCTCATCCTCCGTCAATGCATCCAGCCAGAACTCCTTACCCGTCAATGGCTTAGAGAGCGCATTCTGCAATTCGTCCGCCTTCGCCAGTCGCCCCGTCACAAATCCTTCCGCCCAAACAACTAACGGTGCAAGATTCTTCGCCTCGTCGCCTGGCAGTTCGAAACGACTACGTACACGCGCCATCATCGCAAGTCCCTCCACTGTCGCGACATTATATTCCGTAATCTCCACATTCGGCAACGCCTCCCTCAGAAGCTCGAACTCCTTGCCTTGCCGCGAGCATTTCTTGCAGCCGGTCAGCATGAAATACAGAAGCCGTGGCTGACGCACCGCTGCTTGCGACGCCTCTTCCTTTTCGCTTCCCTTCTTCGGCTTCTGGTAGTCATAATTGATTAATGATTCCTCGCCGCTTTCCTCTGCTGCCTTCACAACTCCCTCCAGTAACGGATGTTGGACGTTTTCCGCCAGCAGCTCGTCCAATTGCGGTTCCAACGCCTTGAACTCCGCCGTCCCGTTGACCATTTTCTTTCCCACCATCACGACGGGAAATGAACTTCCCTTCGCCATGATGCCGATTTCGTCCTCTATCTTGTTCAGGAAACGATAGTTGGCTTTCTTGTCAACATTGACGAACACCAAAACGGGATCCGTCGGCTTCGTATAAGTCCGCACCCAGTACTTCTTCAACGCGGCGCATTCATCACAGTCGCCCGTGCCAAACAACAGCACCCATGGACGTGCTCCCGCCACAACGGACAACAGCAACAATACAATGACAATCAAACGCTTCATGAAAGATTCTTCCTTTTTAACGTTGAGACGCAGAGGCGCAGAGGTGTTAGTTCCTTATTTCCAGAACCATCCAGCTTTCTGCAACGATGGCTCAAACGCCTTGCCGTTCCAACTCCAGCCAATAGTCGCCGTTTTTGGCGGATAGCAGAAACACCACACATCCGCCTCGATGTCGCCTTCCACGGAATCATCCACGCAAAGCTCCAACGAAAGCGCCTCAGCCTTTTCAGCATAAATCCAATAGGCCATGCCGCCTTTCCATTCCGTCGCATGCACGTATGACTTATTCTCCAAGACAAACGGATTCAACGACTTCAGCAACTCCCACGATGCTTCGGACATCGCCATCGCCCCCCACGGCAGACCAATGATATTCCATCCACTGCGCAACGGAATCTCCAACGTCGTCCCGCCAACGACTGTCGCCGCTACGCTCTCGCGGCAACTGTCACCGACCGCGCCCAGTCCATATACCGTCCATTTGCCCGAAGGCACGACACCGTCTTCAGAATACTTGAATCCATCATCCCCTACGGCCAGTATCCGTTGCCCAATGCTTTCTCCAGGCAATTGGACTCCAGACATTTCCATAACCGCCCGTTCCGGCATAGGATAATCGTTGGCCATGCAGAACAAAACGGCTCGCATCGTCCGCCCGTCCGGCAATTCGCAATATCCCTCCGCCTGAGGACGTTCATCCACAGCGCAGCAGTCTGGCTCCACGACTGCCTTCGACAAGCACAGCGGTGCCTTCACAACCTCCATATTCACAATATCATACAGCGGAACAGTCCCCACCAGCCAGCCACCGTCAACAGCCATCAGTTCCGTTCCTTTCCACAAATCGCTGTCCGCCAATGACAAGCAACCTTGCCTATCTCCCTCCGCTGTCTCCCGCAACGCAATGCCGCACGGCAGCACCATTCCTTCCACGTCGCCTTCAACCGCCAGATAAAACACAGGCTCGCCCATCCCCAAAGCAGTAGCCATGACAGATACATCTTCCGATCCGACAAAGGGATACATCATAATGCCAGCGTCCGTCGCGATTGCTGCCAATGTCTCGTTTTCAACATTTACGCAATACAGTTCGGGCGCGCGGTCTTCTTTTGACGTCAACCGCAACGCAACACCGAAACTCATTCCCAATTCATCCAAATCATGCAACACGACTACCCCTGCGCCATCGCGTTTCCAGACTTCGCATGAACCACCGCATATCATCATTGGGAACTGGACTTTCCAATAGCATATCCCATCTTCAATGGACATCATCAGTACCCCGGAACCATTCTTCGAAGAGAAAAATCCAGAATACCTTCCATCGCAAATAGTTCCAATTTCATCAACAGGACAAGCCACCAATTCCAAAATCGCGTCATCCCCAGCCAGACGCCCCGTCATCACGCCGTCTGCCGACAACTCCGCCAGCAACGTCATATCACCTGTTTCATTCTCCATGACAGCATAAACCGTCCCGCCATCATCCGAACCGCTCCATGCCTCCACCGTGAACGTCTCAAATCCCAAACGGCTCGATACATTCGCCGTCAACTGATTTTCAGCAATCATAAATTCAAACCGCCCCTGCACCGTCTGCGCCGATGCACCTTCCGCATAAAGCCATCCGCCAAATCGTTGTCCCACAACAGCGTATGGATTTACATCAGTCAACGGAAGCACTTGTGGCAAATGCAATGTCGCCGTCGTCTCCAAAACCGTATCGCCCTGCGTCAATTTCAATGCCAATGGCACATCCTGCGCCACCGTAGGACCGTTCGGGACGGCGACCACCCACAGCCGTCCGTCTGAAATGCTGACATGAACCCAGTCAGGCAATTCATCCGATTCCACCGTCAATTCCCCCGGAAGACCGACATAGACCATTTGAGCCGTGCTCGCCAAAACATTCTCAAATAACTGTCCGAAAACGATTTCTGGATTTTCAAGGTACGGCTTGGACACAACGGACACCGTCACGGCATCATTTGCGCCAATCAGGCAGTCCCCTGATTCAACGCTTAATTCCACACGTAACGCCTTCAATCCATCCCACGTCGCCAATGCGCCGTTCGCCAAATCCAACCATAGCTCCTTCTCGACATCATTTTGGATGTCCTCCGCTGTCCACGTAACCATCTGCTCCAACGGAGATATTTGTAAATCAGACAGTTCAGGAAGCGACACAACGGCCTTTACCGCCACACCGCCCGTCACTGCGGCATAGTTCCGCAGAACCACGGGAAGCACCAATGCCTCGTCGCTCTGACTGATCATGATGCTCGTCTCGGAAAACTCGACGACGTTCACCAACGTCTCCTCTTGCCATGACAGGTCATATCCGACAAGTTCCATCATATCAACGGCTTCCACACACAAACGACAGGATGCCGCCTGCGCTGCATCCGCCATGAACGTCAACGTCACGCCATCGGCCAAGTCGCCTTCCGCCCATTCCAGAACATCGCCATTGGAACCATCGTCCGCAACGGCATAGACCGTCATGGCAATCTGCCCTGCCGCACCGTCGCGACCGCTCGCCGTAAACGTCCAGCGTGTCGCCTCCGTTCCTTTCGTCGTAAATCCAAACCAGTCCTTCTTGTCAACGCCGCCGATGAACAGACCCTCCATCGGTGAAATGGCTTCGTTCAATTCCGTCGCGGGTGTCTCCTGCTCGTAATTGTTGCGCCATTCATTCGCCTCCCCTGCCAACGTCGGATACTGGTAGAACAGCTCCTTTTCGCCTTCGTTCGCCATATAAGCGGATGTCACGACATAACCGCTCCCAGGCTGCGGCGTGAACGCACCGTCATTGTTCGTCAGGCAGCCGATTTTCTGACCGTCCGTCCCGCGTATGTATATTAAGGTAGGATAGCAGATCGGCTTGTCGTTACTCATGGACGCCACAGGCTCCAGAAGACTCTCCAAAATCGACGTCGTGTTCAGTTCCAACCGCGCCGCGCCATCCTCTACCGTCAAACCATTCCGCGCCAGATAACCCGTCACGGGATAGTCGTCAACCAATAGTGACGAGCCGTACAGTTCGCCATTCATGATTCCCGCCGCCAACCGACGGCGATTGTCGATGACGACGCAATACGCATGTTCCGCCGCCCACGTGTTGAACGCATCCGTCTCGACAAAGTTCCGCTGCATTTTCATGCAATACGGGCACCATGTCACAGCGGACACAGACACGATCACGTCTTTTCCGTTCTCCTTCGCCGCCGCCAGTGCCCCGTCGAGATTCATCGTCCATTTGCCAAGAACGACTTGCGAATAATACGGATCCGTGATATCTCCCTGCTCGGGAGTCGCTTCCACATGGTACAACAGCCTGAACACGTTTTTGTAGCGTTCGTCCACATCAGTCGCATACAGACGGATGAAATACATACCATCTTCCGTCACATCCAGATAGAAGCCGCGGCTCACAATCTCCAACCCTCTTGCGGACGCCGTCTTCAACACCGTCCCGTCCGCCTTCCGCAACTCATATCCCACAGTCATTGTCGCCTGCGCCAACGGCGCAATATCGCCTGTCGAAGCATAACCGTAGAACATATAACGCTTTCCAGCTTCGCCTTGGAACTTGTACCACAGTTCCGTTTGTTCTTCTGTAAATCTCTGATTTGTAATAGATTTTGTAGCATCATTCGGAAAATCCTTCAGTTCCGTCACAACGCTTCCGTCCAGATCCCCCCAATAGGCGTTCGGGAAAAACGACTCCACCGCGGACGCAAACTGCGAAAATTCCAACGCTGTAATGCGCCGTCCATTGACCGTCTCCCCTCCAACGAAAGCAAACGTACCGATGATGTCCATCTGGTCTTCATAGAACGCCTCCACGCCCTCCTTTGTCAAATCCGCACCGTCCTTCACATGCAACAGGACAAACATCGGATATTGCGACGGCATGGAAGCCACGCGACGATAGCGGTTAAAAAGAATGTTGCCAGGCTGTGTGCTGTCGCCATTGACAAACAGCGCGTATGCCAATTGAACGCCGTATTTCTCCGCCCACGCATTGACGGGATAGTCGCCGTATGTTTCGTCATGCGGGACACATCCTGACTCTTCATGGTCATGCACGCCATCGCACAAAGCCTGCCTCCAAGCCGCCAGGCAGTGCGAACAATCCCTCCCGCGGCTGATTTCCAGCAGGATTAGTTTGTTGTTTTCCGCCGCCGACTGCTTCAACTGCCTTGCCCCATCTGGCAAAACCGTCCAGCCTCCCTGTACAACCGCCGCCATCCCAATCAGCCATACTGTCAACAAAACTGTCTTTTTCATAACTTCCTTTGATATCATATATTATAAAATAAAGGCTGTTTTCGGCATGGGCCATGACCCATTACACGAAACTGCCTTTACCATTCCTTCCTATCATCCCTGCTTTCTAAAAATCTACTAATTTAATCACGTTATTTATTATTTCAAATTTTTATCCTTTTTCATAATTTATTATTTCAAATTTTTATCCTTTTTCATATTATAAAGACTACTGATTTTGTCATGTTATTAGTTATTATATTCTTTCTTCATCCTTCCCCCAATCAGATGGTCAAATCCCAATGTCCTTACGGGGCTTTAAGCATCGAAATATTAAGCAGAGGTAACTTTCAAAACCCGTATGCAGTTTTCATTTTGTATTTGGCGCAAATATTCCTGTCACTGCTATGCGGTTCCTTCGTTCTTAACGCGCTTTCCGTAATCATTAATCATTAATCATTACTGCTTGGCCATCACCCGCAGTTCAACCCGACGGAACGGCTTGTTGTTGCTCATCAACGTCAGAATCATACGGCGGTTTGGCTGGTTCAGAATCTCGTCCGAGACAACCAGTTTGAATGCAACCCCTTTGTCCTGAATCTCTTGCGTAACCTGAATCCATTCAGGCACCGTCAGCTTGAAATCTTTGGAAATCTTCTCCCATGTCTCGCGGACGCCCTGATCATGCACCGCCTCCTCTTCTTCACGAATCAAATCCGCGCCCTGTTCAACTGCTTTCTCATGTTGATGACGATAACTCGGCAAGCGGGAGCGCATCCCCCCCATGAACTGTCCAATCTTATCGACTTTCTGATCAGCCTTCGTTGAACGCTCGACCATAAACGCAACCTCCGCCGATTTCTTCTCCAGCAGATCCGCTTCCTTCACCCAGACTCGGCTCGACGACAAATCGATGTTCAGACCAGTGACCTCTCCGCGGACAAATAGACGCACACCGTTGTTTTCACCAATTCCGACAACTGGAATAAAGATGATATCCTGAATCCGCCCGCGCTTCATTGGCAATTTCGGACGAATTTCGAAACGGAAGGCGTTCTTTCCTTCCTCCTTCACCAAATTGAAATTGAAATGCGGATTTTCCTTCGGCAGTTTCAGCTC
>JAGCSE010000108.1 GCA_017964325.1 Victivallales bacterium
AGCCACGATTGGATGAAATACGAATTCTTCAGTAGCGTGGCGTAGCGGAAATCCGTCTGGCCGTTTGCCGTGGCGGCGGCCTGTTGTTCAAGAACTGGCTTTTTCAGAAGAAATGCAGCGATGACCATCGGGACGAGATAGAAGAGGGCGAAAACGGAGAAGACGTTTGTCACGCCGTAGGTTATGAAGCCGCGGATGCCCCAGAAGCCATGGAACAGAATGGTGGAAAGCGTCGAGCCGAGACCGAAGGAGATGATCGGAATGGCGGCGGCGATGGCTTTGTTCTTCGGGAACCACAGCATCATCGTCTTGACGGGCGAAATATAGATGACGCCTGTGCCTGTCCCAAGCAGAAAACCATATCCTAAATAGATGAGAATCAACGACTTCATGCTGATGCCAAGACTGGTGACAAGCAACCCTGAAAGGAACAAAACGGTGCCGATGACGGTCGAGAGCTTGATGTTTTTCTCGACGATTTTTCCGAAAAACGCGGCACCCATGCCTAGGAAGAAAATGCCCAGCGAGAAGGCGAATTGGACATGCTCCTGCTTCTCGCCGATGTAGTTGGCGATTTCGGAGGAGAAGTTCGTGAAGGCGTAGATCTGCCCGACGGATACGGCGAGCAGAAATGCAGGAATCACCGAACGGAAAATACGTTTTGCACCACAGAGTTGATCAGCCATGTTGATTGCTTCCTTATATAATGGTGGTTATTTCCATGAAATCATGAACACGGGGGCGGTGAGACCGGCCGTCATGCCGTCCTTTCGGATGGTTGTTTGAACGACTCTTTCTGACTTAAACAACGATTCCAGAACAAGATAGCCCAAAAGCGCCATCTGCGGGATGCCGTCTTGCGGGAATTTGCACGTTTCGGCGACAACGCTGAATGGCACAGGCTCTTTCGCGGCCTGCAGCTTGGCGGTGACATCCTGCAACGCCTGCGCGAACACGGCTGGCGTGATGGGGCAGACGCGGACGGCCGGATCAATCGCATTGATGACGGACAGGCCGTCGGCGGAAATTTCATAGCAGGCGTTGGCGGGCAGGACATCGACGCCGATGAAATCCAGTTCGGGGAAGGCCAGCGGCGTCGTGGAGATGAAAGCTTCGCCTTTGGCGCGGGCCAGCGTCATCGGCTGGTTGAAACGGGCGGCGAAAATCTTGTTCGGATGGTCGTGATGGATGGCGACGCCGACGTCTTCGCAGGGCCAGCGGCGCAGCAGTTCGCGCATGGCTTCGAGCGGCTGCAGACCGCTATACAGAAGTTCTTCCAGCAGATGGCATTGCACTTCCGAATAGTGAACGGATGTGCCGTCCGGAAGGCGCGGATAGCCTTTGATTTCATCCGTCGTGCAAGAGGAAAGTTTATGGCCTTTTTTCTTCAGATCCATGGCGGCTGCTGGAAAATCCGTCGTTTTCTCAAAGGAACCGATGATACCGTTTTCGACGAAGGCGACCTTGCCGTCGCAGCTGACGAACGGGTAGGCCCATTCGCGGTCGCCGCCGGAAGGCGTACGGGAATGGATGATGCCCGTCGTGCCCGGCAGACGGAGCGCGTCCGTTTCGCGGATGAGCGTTTCGACGTCGCCGACGACTTTGGCGTGATAGACGCGGCCGTTGTCAATGGTGGCGATTCCCGTGTAGTAGCCGCCCCAGTAGCCTTCTTCACGTCGCATCATGTCGATGAGAATCGGCGCCGCCTGGCGGTTGCCCGTATAACCTGCGATATTGCACATCTGATTGTCCTTTGTTGGTATAGATACAAATACTCAATATTAATAAAATATCGTCTTGGTTAAAGACAAGCTGATGGGACGTGAAAACATGATTTTTCACAAAAAAACGTGTGTCAATGGATAAATGGAGAAGAAACGACTATGTTATGGTGTTTTGAAAATTCGGGCGGTTTTACCGCCGCCCATGAAACCATGTAAAAACAGGAGAAGCCATGAGAAGATTGTTCAGTCCGTTGGTATTGTTTTTGGCCATGAACACCGTCGGCACGGCGGCGGAGGCACCGAAGCCTGCAGAAAAGCCCGCGTTGAAAGAGTTCCAGGCGGGCATGGTGAACGTGCTGGAATTGGGCGTGAAGAACGACGGTTCGGAGGACGTCAGCGAAATCGTCAACCAATACACGGAGAAGTACTCATTGTATTTCCCCGGAGGCATTTACAAAGTCGAGAAACCGTTGTTTCTGAAGAATCCGATTGTCGGCGACGGATATGCGCGCGTCCCGACGGTCACGAAGGCGCGGACGTGGCTGGTTTCCGCTATCATCAACGAAGACCATTCCGTTGGTGTCGTGATTTTCTCCGGCAATTACAAAGTGAACATCCGTGAGCCGAACATCCGCTGCAACAGCCACGAATGCGGCATCCGCATCGCGAAATGCACGCAGGCCACGGCGACATTCATCGACCATGTCGGCATCTTCAATATGCGCAGCTACGGCCTGTTCATCGAAGGCGGCGGCTCGCGGCCGATTTTCGCCCAGAACATGACCATTTTCGCTTCGAACGACTGGCCCGTGCCATGCGTCGGCATCTATAACGGACGCGGCGTGAACGACAACCGCTTCAGCAACATTGAAATGATGGGCATCCGTGTCGGCCTGGAGAACCATGGCGCGTACACATACGGGAACAACCTCCACATCTGGACGGGCTGCATGCCGCAACGCGACAACGGCACGTGGTGGCGCGGCACGCGCGGCATCGTGCAGGCGGACACAGGGTATTTCGTCGGTTCGGAAATCTATCCGGATACATGCTTTTACGCGTTGGAGCAGCGCACGGCGAACTGCTCCATCGACATCACGAACATCATGTACTGGGAGGACGGCTCCCTGCGGGAGAATCCGGACTTCGACGGCGCGTTCTTCCACTGCCCGGAAGGCTGCAACGGCACGCTGAAAATCCACGGCGGCGCCATCGGGGCGACTGGCAACGGCAAGACAAAGGGCCACATGGCGAAGGTCTATACGCCGAATCAGCACATCAAGGACGTGGTCATCCGTACGGATTATCCCATCAGCGGCGAATATATCGACAAGATATGTTTCGGTAACCAATTTCCCGACTATGCGGTGCGCTACAAGCAGAAAGGCTACTGCAAGGTGGCGGACATCTTCACCGTCGCGAAGACGGGCGCCTGCGAAGGCATTCTGACGTTGGGCGACGGCGCGGCATGGCGGTTGACGTTCGTGAAGGACGCCAGCGGCGCGGTCGAGAAGACCGTCTCGCCGCTGAACAAGCTGTGCAACACGCACGAAATCAAGATGCAGGACAAAGACGCCAAGACGATTTGCGTCTTCGTGAAGAGCGAGACGGAGGACGAATTGTCGGGCCGTTTCGTGACGACCTACATGGGCGACTACTTCCGTCCGTTGGACTACAGCCTGATCCGTTCGCGCGGCGGCTGGGAGCGCGCCCAGCAGGTAGTGGAGACACTCGAATAGCTAAAATCTTAAAGCTCAAAGCTTAAGGCAAATGCAGATGGCAACATTAGGATAGATTCTATGCTGCAGAATATGAGCCAAAATCAACCGTTCGTCGGTTATTTTTCATTGCCTGAAAACGACAAAAGCGACAGGCAGATTGTGAAAGGACTGGAGGACAATCTGTCCTGCGGTCAGTCATTGCTGACGCTTTCCAGCGATCTGATGCATGAACTGCTGGAGCATCCCGAACGCGTGTCCACCGTAAAAAAAATGTACACGGAGCGCGGCGCGAACTGCCGTTGCGCACATTCCGACTGGGGGGAAGGCAATGAGATGTCGCTGCCGTTCGAAGGCG
>JAGCSE010000002.1 GCA_017964325.1 Victivallales bacterium
ACGCTCGTGGACGCCTACTGGCAGACCGGCGATGAAAAATACGGCCGCGAATTCGTCAGCCAGATGCGCGGCTGGGTGGAGGACTGCCTCGTGCCCGCCACGGGAAACGGCAACGTCCCCTACTCTGCATGGCGGACCATCACGACGGGCATCCGCACGTTCGGCGTCTGGCCGGACTGCTTCTTCTGTATGCTCGGCTCCCCTGTCTTCGACGACGACTCCATCATCTTGATGGTCAAGTCCTTCTATGAACACGCCAACCATCTGCGCACCTATCCGACGCAGAACAACTGGCTCGCCATGGAAATGAACGGCCTCTTCCACATCGCCGTCCTCTTCCCCGAATTCAAGGATTCGAAGGAATGGCGCGACTACGCCATCGGCCGTATCTACAAGGAATTGGACCTGCAGGTCTATCCGGACGGCGCCCAGAAAGAGCTGGCTCCCGGCTACCACGGCGTCAGTCTCGGCAATTTCCTCGGACTATATCAGATAGGTGCTTTGAACAACATCAAGATGCCTGAGGACTACTGCCAGCGGCTGGAACGCATGTACCAATATTACATGAACATACGCATGCCGGACGGCCGCTGCCCTGCCCTCAACGACTCCTTGTGGGGCCAGACGGCGAACACGCTCAAAAACGGCCAGCGGCTCTTCCCAAACCGCACGGATTTCCTCTACGCCGCCACCTACGGCGCGGAAGGTACCGCGCCGTCGTTCACATCCGTCTGGATGCCATACGCGGGATGGGCCGTCATGCGCACGGGATGGGACAACCAGGCCATGTACATGCATGTCGATGTCGGCCCCTTCGGCGCGGCCCATCAGCATGAGGACAAGCTGTCCATCATCGCCGCCGCATACGGACGGAAGATTCTCACGGAAGGCGCCTGCTACGCCTACGACGTCTCCCAATACCGCCGCTACACGCTCAGCGCCGCCGCCCACAACATCGTGAACGTCGATGGCAAGCCGCAGCACCGCCGCCGCAGGCACGAATTCAACGTCGTCGAAAAACCGCTGCAGAACCGCTGGGTGACCAATGATACGGTCGATTTCATCGAAGGCCGCTACGACGAAGGCTTCGGCGACGCCAATGACAAGACCGTAACCCATTACCGCGCCGTGCTTTTCGTTAAGCCGCAGTATTGGCTCGTTCTGGACGTTCTGTCGCCGAAGGACACGGCGGAGCACGCATACGAATCGATGTTCCATTTGGCAAATGTCGAGGCCGTTCTTGATGAAAAGACGATGGCGATTCGCGGCTGCGACGCAGACGTCGCCAACATCGCCATCCTGCCCGTCAAATCCGACGGTCTGACGGCGAATATCGTCAAAGGAAAGGAGGAAGCGCCTGCGCAGGGCTGGGAGCTCCGCTCCGGCTACTACGATAAGCATCCTATTCCCACTGTCTTGTACAACCGCAAGGCCACAGGCCAATGGCTGGAGCCGTGGTTGCTCTATCCATTGAAGCCTGGTGAAACGCAACCGCCCGTCAAATCATTGCGCATGTCCACGCCGCAGACCATCGAACTGCAGTTTGTGGACGGCCGTGTCCATGTCGTTGAGCTGACGTTGGATGGAGACGGCATTTCCAAACTCAATCTCATTGAAAAGAAAGCAGACGGCTCCATAGAATCCGCCGCCACCGTGGAATAGTTTAACTAGAAGGCTAGCCCCCTAGAAATCTAGGAATATAACAAGGTAACACCATGCAAATCAAACAAATACTTATCGTATGTTCGATCCTGCCCATGGTTGCGTTCGCCAATCCCTGGCGAATGAATCTCAATTTCAACACGTCGGGAAGCATTACTTTCCAAGACACGAAAATCTGCGATTTCCGCCCGAACTATTTCCAGCCTGGATGGACTGGCGGCGAGTTGTCAAAACTCGTGACCAAAAGACTTTACGCCGGCGAAATGTACGCCGAAACGCCTGCATGGAAGACAGACTTGAAGCTTTCCTCCGGCCTCAAGGCGGATTCCACCAACGACACAACCGCCACGCTAACCTACACGATGACAGCTCTTTCGGATGTCACCCTGCGCGTCTTCTATGTCGGCTTCCGCTTCCCGGTGGAAAATCTCATCGGCCATGAATACCAGCTGGACGATGATCCGCCGCAAATCTTCCCAGAAAAACGAGACAAGACGCATCTGGCCCGCAAAGCCGTCTCAAAACTCACGATTGGAACGAAATTCGGCCCGATTGTCCTGCGCTTCCACAAGCCGACGAAGCTTCTCCTTCAGGACGACCGCCAATGGGCGGAGACGTTCCTTCTGCGCGTCGCCCCCGCCGGCGAAGACGACAAAGATTGGAAAAACGGTGACGCTGAATCCTTCACCGTCGATTTTACCATGCCCGCCGCGCTCACGCTCAACAAGCCGCAGCTCACGAAACTGACCGCCGACAGCGGCGAATGGATTCCACTGGACACCGTCCTCGGCATCAAGAAAGACTCCATTCTCGATTTCTCCAAACTGCATTTCACGGACGCCCCCGCCGGCAAGTACGGCTGGGTGAAAGCTGTTGGCAAACACTTTGAGTTCGAAGGACTTCCGGGTGTCAACCAGCGGTTCTACGGCATCAATTTCGTCTCGACAGGACAGGTCAATCCAAAGCCGCAGAGCGAAGAATTGGCTGAACGGCTGCTGCGCATCGGCTACAACACCGTCCGTTTCCACCATCATGAAAACAGCATCATCCTGCGTGAAAAGGACAG
This sequence comes from Victivallales bacterium, assembly GCA_017964325.1. Next base: position 2,729 of record JAGCSE010000002.1, read on the forward strand.
CTCCGTCCATCTCCATCCGGAAAACATGGACATGTTCGACTATTTCTTCAACGAACTGAAAAAGCGCGGCATCTATTGCACGACGGACATGTACGTCTCCCGCGTTGTCCTCCGCACGGAGCTTTGGCCAGGCGAAGAAGGCCGCGTCGAAATGGGCGAGTTCAAACAGCTCCTGCCTGTCTGCAAAGAGGCCATGGACAACTGGAAGGCGTTCTCCCGCAATTTCCTTCTTCATAAGAACCCCTACACGGGCATGACCTACGCGGAAGACCCGTGCATGGCATGGATCAGCATGGTCAATGAAAACACGCCGAATCCTGGAAAAATCATCACCGACAAGAAGAAGGTCGGTGAATTGTGGCGGCAGGCATGGAAGGCATGGCTGATCGCCAAGTACGGTTCGGAGGAAAAGACTGCTGAAGCGTGGGGCGTCAAGGCACCGCTTGATCTGGCGGCGTCCTCCCGCCCCGCCATCGCCGAACGCGACCTCTGCCTGTTCACAGAGAAAATCATGTCGGACATGTTCGCGGAAATGAAGCGTTTCCTGCGTGAAGACCTTGGTTGCAAAGCACTTCTGACAGATATGAACTACAGTTCGACGGCTCCATGGGCGGCGAACATCCGCTCCCATTACGACTATGTGGACCATCATTTCTATATCGACCATCCGAACTTTTTGGATCAGCCTTGGCGACTGCCGTCCAGCTGCCCCAACGAAAGTGTCGTCAAACAGGGCGGCATCGGCGGCACGGGCAGCTCCTTTGCACGGTTGTTTGACCGACCGTTTACGATCACCGAATACAACTATTCAGGACCAGGCCGTTACCGCAGTGTCGGCGGCATCCTGACGGGCTGCCTCGGCACGCTGCAGGACTGGGCGGGCATCTGGCGTTTCGCATACGCCCACGGCAATGGCGGCGAATTCAAACCAGTCGTCACCAACTATTTCGACATGTGTCGCGATCCGCTCAACCAATGCGCCGAACGCGCTACGTTGCTTCTCTATCTGCGGCAGGACATGCGCCCCGCAGAGAAGACCATCGCCATCACGCTCACAAAAGACCACCACGCCACCCGTCCAGACTACTCCGACGGATGGCGCACGCCCGCCTGGAGCAGCCTTGTGACGCATGCACAAGTTGGTGTCGTGCTTGATGATATGAAAGGGCTCGAACCGGACATCTGCGTCCCGTTGTCCGACCGCGCCCCCGTCGCGGGAAAGGAAATCATCCGCGCGGAAGCCCACCTCACGAAAGAATCCGCCCCCCTGCTCTACTACGCTGTCAAACGCCTTAAATGGCTTAAAGCGGACAACGGCAACATCACGGACTTCTCCCAGTCACCCGCCATCCGCCAATCCGGCGGCAAGCAGTTCACGCAAATTCCCCTGAAAGACACGATGATCCTGAACACGCCGCGCACGGCAGGCGGTTTCGACCCCGACGGACCCACCATCAACCCTAACATCGTGGACGTAACGATCATGGATACGGACGCCTCCGCC
>JAGCSE010000109.1 GCA_017964325.1 Victivallales bacterium
CGCTGCAATCATGGGATTCATCCGAAGCAGAAGAAGGCGGCATTTCTCCGACGCGCAGATACAGGAGGACCTGCTGCTTGATTTCGGGCTGGACGAGGAGAAGGCAAGCCAATACATGGTAAATTCCCTGACAGCAAAAGCTTGAATGAAACAATCTGGAGCACAACGACATGGCAAAAGACGTATCGTCATACGACCAGTATCTGCTCGACATGGGCGAGAGAAGAGGAGAAAAGAAAGGGGAAAGGAAGGGGGAAAAGAAAGGGAGAATGGAAGGGCAGACAGAAGGGATCGCCGCTGCAATCATGGGATTCATCCGAAGCAGAAGAAGGCGGCATTTCTCCGACGCGCAGATACAGGAGGACCTGCTGCTTGATTTCGGGCTGGACGAGGAGAAGGCAAGCCAATACATGGCGGCGGCCTTGGCAGCCAAGATGTGAATGTTTTTTTGCGCAAGAGACGGATGCACTCCTGTCCTGTGCCAGTGGTGGAAGCCGTCGTGGGTGTTCCCCTTCGGCGCAGGCGGGACGCGCCGCGCACCAGTTGTGCCAAAATGACACACTGGCACAACAATGGCACAGTTTTCTTGGAAAGCACCATGGAAACTGTGCCAAAAATGTTTTTGGCATGGAAGTTGCTTTTGTTGTTCTGTGCGAAAAAAGTCAAAGAATGACAGAAAGGAGAACAACAATGAGCAAAGTATTAGGCATAGATCTTGGTACTACCAATTCCTGCATGGCCGTCATGGAAAACGGCGAACCGACGGTGATTCCGAACGCTGAAGGCGCTCGGACGACACCGTCTGTCGTCGCATTCACGAAGACCGGCGAACGTCTGGTCGGCACGCTGGCGAAACGCCAGGCCGTGACGAATCCGACGCAGACCATTTTCTCAATCAAGCGTTTGATGGGGCGTAAATACGCGGAAGTCCAGAATGAAGCTGGTCTTGTCCCGTACAAAATCGTTCCGGCGGACAACGGCGACGCATACGTCCAGATTGGCGACAAGAAATACTCGCCGCCAGAAATCTCCGCGATGATCCTCCAGAAATTGAAGACTGATGCGGAAGCATATCTGGGCGAGACGATTACGGAAGCCGTCATCACGGTTCCTGCGTATTTCAACGACAGCCAACGTCAGGCGACGAAAGACGCGGGCCGCATCGCGGGCCTTGACGTCAAGCGTATCATCAACGAACCGACGGCCGCTTCCTTGGCCTACGGCATGGACAAGAAGAAAGACGAAAAGATCGCCGTTTACGATTTGGGCGGCGGTACGTTCGATATCTCCATCCTTGAACTGGGCGATGGCGTGTTCGAAGTGAAAGCGACGAACGGCGACACTCACTTGGGCGGCGACGATTTCGATGAAGCGGTCATCAACTGGCTGGTCGATGATTTCAAGAAGGAAAATGGCATTGACTTGCGGAAGGACCAAATGGCCCTGCAGCGGTTGAAGGAAGCTGCGGAAAAGGCGAAATGCGAACTTTCGTCCTCCACGAGCACGGAAATCAACCTCCCGTTCATTACGGCCGGTGCGGCTGGTCCGATGCACTTGAACAAGACGTTGTCCCGCTCCATGTTGGAGCAGTTGACGGAAAATCTGACGCAACGGACGGTTGCCCCATGCCGTAACTGCTTGCGCGACGCAAGCTTGAATGCTTCTGAAATCAACGAAGTGATTCTGGTCGGCGGCATGACCCGTATGCCCCGTGCCCAGAAGATCGCCGAGGAAATCTTCGGAAAGACGCCGAACAAAGGCGTGAACCCCGATGAAGTCGTCGCGGTCGGCGCGGCCATCCAGGGCGGCGTCCTGAAAGGCGACGTCAACGACGTCATCCTGCTGGATGTCACGCCGCTGTCGCTGGGCATCGAAACGTTGGGCGGTGTCTTCACAAAACTGATTGAACGCAACACGACAATTCCTAACAAGAAGAGCGAAATCTTCTCCACGGCGTCCGACAACCAGCCGAGCGTTGAAATCCATGTGCTGCAAGGCGAACGCCCGATGGCGCAGGACAACAAGACCATCGGCAAGTTCCATCTGGATTCGATTCCGCCGGCGCCCCGCGGCGTCCCGCAGATCGAAGTCACGTTCGACATCGACGCAAACGGCATCTTGAACGTCTCCGCAAAGGATCTCGGCACGGGCAAAGAGCAGAAGATCACCATCACGGCGAACAGCGGTTTGTCCGAAGAGGAAATCAAGAGGATGGTCAATGATGCGCAGGCCCATGCGGACGAAGACAAGAAGCGGAAAGACGTGGTCGATACGAAGAACCGCGCCGAATCCATGGTCTTCCAGCTTGAAAAGCAGCTGAAGGAATACGGCGACAAGCTGCCCGACAGCGTGAAGAAGCCGATTGAAGACGACATTGCGAAGCTGAAGAGCGCCATCGAGGCGAATGATACGGATCGCATGAATTCGGTCATGAAGGAGATGGAAGCCCACATGCAGGCGATGGGTCAGGAAATCTACAAGAACGTGCAGCAGCAACAGCAGGCCGGTGGCCAGCAGGCTGGCGGCAACCCGTTTGGCGGTGCCAATCCATTTGCTGGCGGCAACCCGTTTGGCGGTAGCCAGCAGCAGGGCGGCCCGCAGCAGAACAACGGCGGCGGTTCGAAGAAGGATGACGGTGATGTCATCGACGCAGATTTCACGGACACGACGGACAAATAATCATCAAACAGTGTGTAAGGGAATCATTCCCATATAAACCATAAACAACAAAGGAAGCAATCATGAAAATCCAACCATTGGGTGACCGCGTTTTGGTCGAAGCAATCGAAGCGAAAGATATCGTGAAGGGCGGGATTTACATTCCCGATTCAGCAAAAGAGAAACCGCAGGAAGCAAAAGTCATCGCCGTCGGCCCGGGCAAGAAGGACGACAACGGCAAGCTGATTCCGATGGATGTCAAAGTCGGTGACACGGTTCTGACCTCCAAATACGGCGGCACGGAAATCAAGATTGACGACAAGGAATACAAAATTCTGAATGCCAGCGACATCCTCGCTGTCGTCGTCGAATAATCAACAGAAAAATACAATAGAGAGAATCATCATAGGAGAATAAACAATGGCTGCTAAACAAATTCAATATGATACGAAAGGCCGTCAGGCCCTGTTGGCCGGTGTCGCCGCGTTGTCCAAAGCCGTGAAGACCACGCTTGGTCCGAAAGGCCGCAATGTCATCATCGACAAGAAGTTCGGTTCACCCACCGTCACGAAGGACGGTGTGACCGTCGCAAAGGAAGTCGAACTGCCGAACGCCTTTGAGAACATGGGCGCGCAGATGGTCAAGGAAGTTGCTTCCAAGACATCCGACAATGCCGGCGACGGTACCACCACCGCCACCATCCTCGCCGAAGCCATCTTCCGCGAAGGACTGAAAAACGTGACCGCGGGCGCCAACCCGATGAGCCTGAAACGCGGCATCGACAAAGCCGTCGTCGCCATCGCCGACGAACTCGCCGCCATGAAGACGGACGTTGATTCCCGCGAACAGATCGCGCAGGTCGCGACGATCTCCGCCAATTCCGACCACGTTATCGGTGACATCATCGCCGACGCCATGGACAAAGTCGGCAAAGACGGTACGATCACCGTCGAAGAGGCCAAGACCATCGACACGACGCTCGACGTCGTCGAAGGCATGCAGTTCGACAAGGGTTACCTCTCACCGTATTTCGTGACGAACGCGGAAGAGATGGAATGCGTTCTGGACGACCCGCTGATTCTCATCCATGAGAAGAAGCTCTCCTCCTTGCAGGACATGCTTCCTCTGCTCCAGATGGTTGCAAAACAGGGCAAGCCTTTGCTGATCATCGCTGAGGATGTTGACGGTGAAGCTCTTACGACGCTGGTTGTGAACAAGCTGCGTGGCACGTTGAACGTCTGCGCCGTCAAGGCTCCTGGCTTCGGCGACCGCCGCAAGGCCATGCTCGAAGATATCGCCATCCTGACGGGCGGTATCTGCATCACCGAAGACCTTGGCATCAAGCTCGAAAACGTCACGTTGGATCAGCTCGGCAAGGCGAAACGCGTGACGATTGACAAAGATAACACGACGATCGTTGAAGGCTGCGGCGATTCCTCCAAGATCGCTGGCCGTGTCAACCAGATCCGCCACCAGATCGAAGAGACGACCTCCGACTATGACCGCGAGAAACTGCAGGAACGTCTGGCCAAGTTGGCCGGCGGTGTTGCCGTCATTCATGTCGGTGCTGCTACGGAAGCCGAAATGAAGGAAAAGAAGGCCCGTGTCGAAGATGCTCTGCACGCGACGCGCGCCGCCGTTGAAGAAGGCATCGTTCCCGGTGGTGGCGTGGCCATCATTCGTGCCGCTGCCCAAGCCATCAAGAAATTGGAACTGAAGGGCGAAGAGAAGACGGGTGCTGAAATCGTCATGCGCGCCGTTGACGAACCGCTCCGCCAGATTGCGTTGAACGCTGGTGTCGAAGGCTCCATCGTTGTCATGAAAGTCAAGGAACTGGAAGGCAACATGGGCTACAACGCCGCTGACGACGAATACGTCGATATGCTGAAGGCTGGTATCATCGACCCGAAGAAGGTCGAACGCTGCGCTCTGCAGAACGCTGCTTCCGTCGCCGGCCTGTTGCTGACGACCGAATGCATGATCTGCGACCTGCCCGAAGAGAAGAAAGAACCCGCGATGCCCGCTGGCGGCATGGACGGTATGGGCGGCATGGGCGGCATGATGTAATTCATTCCTTAGAAATGAATTGAGTCACCCAAAAGAGGCCGTTGCGAAACGCAACGGCCTCTTTTTCATTTTGCAGTGGTGTATCAGGTTGCTGGATATTCTGGATTTACCAGAACAATAAGTCTTTTACTCCAGAATGTCAGAAGCGGTATTCGTGGCGGAAAATTCGTAAGTGCCGTTTCCAAGGTCTTTTGTGTGGCCGAAGCGCGACTTCAGGCCGGGCTTGCCGACTTTGATGGCGGCTTTGACGTCGCCCGGACCGTCCGACGTGATGACGACGATCTGCTTCCCGCTGTCGGCCGTGTGGAGACGGGCTTCGACCATCGCTTCGCCAATCTTCTCTTCGAAGAGCTTGAGTGGATTCGCCGTCGCGATGAAGAAGGGCTCCAGTTCCTTGTTGAGCTTCATGACGTTGGTGACGAGCGGCCAGAAACGTGTGCTGGCGCCAGGATCGTATGCGTCATGGCGAGCGACGGAATTGTAGGCGTAGGGGATGACGGCGCGTGCGCGATGGTTGAGCGCCAACATGTTGTGGGAGCGCATCTCCTCTTCGGTCGGATAGCGTGTGTCGCTATAGGGCTGTCCTGTGCGCGGGCATTGGTAGATGCCCCAGTTGAAAATCTGCGGCAGCCACCAGATGCCGATGCGGGAGGATTGTTCCGACGCGTTGAAGCAGTTGCGGATTGAGCGCATGGACTGCGTCGTGTCGTTATGGACGGGATAGCAGTCCGCGAGGAAGACATCGCCCGACGGCGCGAAGAAGACGTAGTTGCGGATGCGGTCGGAGAGTGTGAAGACGGGATGGAACGGATCCAGTTCGTTGATGAGGAAGCGCATCTTGCGGAGCATCGGCATGTCGCTCAGCGGATTTTCGTCGGAGATATACCAGCCGAGCAGGGCGGGATGGTCTTTCAGGCCGTTGACGACGACGCGGATGATTTCATACATCCCTTCGACGCCTTCGAAGCGTTTCACTTCACCATGGTGCCCATAGACGTCCAACATGCAGAAAATCAACTTGATACCGTTCTTGTGAAGGATGTCCATGCTGCGGCGGATTTCCGCGATGGACGTGTTGCCGTCCTGTTTCTCCGGCAGCCGGAAGCGGAACGAACGGTAGGGGAGCACGCAGTTGACGCCCATGGACGTCATCCGTTCGATGTCCGGCGGCATCATGTTGACGTTTTCCCAGAACATGCCGAGCGGGAAGAAGGGCTTGCCGTCGATGAAGGCGCAACCGGATTCATCCATTGTGACGGCGCCTTTGGGCGGCGTGGCAGTCGTGAACTGGAACGGATATTCGTCCTGCGTGACGATTTTCTTGGTCCGCATGTCGCCGAGCATGAATTTGATTTTCGTGACGCCTTCGGGAAGCTGCCCGAACTTGAAATACGAGAAGCTGTCGGTGATTGGCGCGACGAATTCGCGTTTGTCAGGAAGTTGCGCGAAGAGGACGAAATCCTTCTCTTCGTCACCGGCGTTCAGCAGGGCCGTGCGCATCTTGACCAGACCGTCTTTATCAAGCTTAAGCATCTTGGGCAGAATGGGATAGATGACATTTTCCTGCTTGCCGACAAGCTCGATGGAGATGTTGTCCCACTGGCAGGCTTCGCAACTGTATTCCTTCAGGAAAAGCACGAGCGCGGCGCCTGCGCCTTCCATTGTGAAATTGCCTTCCAGCGTCGTCCAGCCGCATTCGCCTTTCACGACATGGGCGGAAAAATAATGGCAGCTGAGGTAGTTGTTCTTATCGTCGTTGAAATCGAATCCGACGACTGGAACTTCACGGTCTCCAAGCACTTGGCCATTTTTCATCTTGATGCCGGAGAGCCGGACCGACGCCCTGAATTTATAAACACTTCCCGCCTTCAGATCTGGAACGCGAAGATGGCTGAACACGTATTTTTCGCCTGGGCCGCGTTTCAGCATGAGGCCGCCGTTGCCGTTTTCGCCGTAGCCCCAGCCGCACTGGTAGCCTTTTGCGATCACCATTTCGGGCGGGGCGCCTTTTTCAAAATCGAGCGAAAGGATGGTGCCTTTCGTGCCTTCATCCTTTTGGTATGGCGCGAAATCCGCCAGTTTCTGACCAATCAGCATGGTTCCGCACATGGTCGCAATCACCAGAAGTCTGTTCATCGTGTTTTTCCTTCTTGTTGTGTTTTATTGGGTAATGTTTTGTACATTGTATTGCCAACGGCGGGACGCCGATGGCACCCCTTACGATTAAAAAGTTACCATGCTTTTGTGACTTTGCAACTAAATGCTTTTTTTCAGTTTCATGGAAGAAAAGCGGATTATTTGCGCTATAGTAACAGACTGTACGAAATAGTGTGTTTTTGCAGCAATGGAGCATAAAATGGACAGACGAGATTTTATCAAGCTGATGGCAGCTACAACAGCAGTTGCCGCAGAAGGAAGCCGCATTTTTGCTGATGACGCGCAGAAAAAACAGGAGGAAAAGATGAAAGTTCCAGAACGCAACCGCAGACCATACAACGACGTGGATTGGGAGCATTCCTTCCAGATTCATACGACTTCCCATGGCCACTGCATCAATCAGAGGCAGATGGACGGTTATCTCAAACGCGGCTTCGGGTTTCTGACGCTTTCCAACTACTATCCGTCGGCGCCGTACTGCCCCGCCGGCAAGATGACGGTTAATTACTACCGTCTGCACCATGATTTTCCCGTGATGGTCAACGGCCTCCGCACGGACGGGCCGTTTGACTGGAACAAAATCGTCGAGCCGTGGATTGGCGAAGTGGAGGAAAAATACCGTGACGCGTTTCCGTTCAAGGAAGGCGGTCCGTTGTTCAACCCCTTGCCGGAAGGCATCTTGGAGGCTCCGAACGCGGAACATCACGGCTTCATCGGCAGTCCGACGCATTTATGCGCTCCAGGCTCCGCATTCGCTTCCGGAACGTTTGACGCGCGCAATTTCTACAAGTCCATGAGCCATGGATACCATTTCGGTTCGGGCGAACCGTGGCGGCTCGCCGTTGACCGCATGATCGACGGATTGATCTATCCGGACGGCGGCGGCGTCACCATCAACCATCCGGCGTGGAGCCGTCTGAAATACGACCATTTGATGGAGCTGCTGGACCACGATCCGCGTGTTCTGGGCATTGAAGTCTATAATCAAGGCTGCGTCAAGAGCGAGATGTATCCGTGGAGCAAAGCCTATTGCGAAGACTACTGGGATTATGCGCTAGGCCTTGGACGGCAATGCTTTGGTTTCTTCGTTCCGGACTGGAGCGTCACGGAGGGGACGAACGTCCTGATCGTGAAGGAGAAGACGGTCCATGAATGCCTGAAGGCGTACCGTCAGGGCAACTGGTTCGGTGCGATCAAGGGGCGCGGCATCCTCAATTTCACGAACATCCATTTTGACGGCGCGATGCTGTTGGCCAAGACCGACAAGAAGGCGCGTTTCCAAGTCATCTCCAAGGAGGGTGTCGTGTCGGAAACGGAATCCGACAAACTGGATTTCAAGATCGCCAAGGAAGATTACAGGAAGCACATCTTCTTGCGCATCAAGGCGTTCGCGACAGATGATAGCGGCGAGATCATCTACTCGCAACCGTTTATGCTGGATTAGTGGTTAGTGGTTAGTGGTTAGTGGTTAGATAAATCATGAAATCGTCTGTATTGTGTATTATATCCGTATGCGCGATGGCTTGCGCGGAATTGTGGGAGCCATCATCTCCGAAACTGATTGAATTTTCATGGAACTCGCCTGATACCAAGTATCTGCGTGAACACGTCCAGGAGATGGAGGCGCGAACGCCATACCATGGTCTGGGCATCCATGTGATCGCGAAGGCGATGTGGGAAGGCAAGGAGATCACCTGTCGCCACAGCACGATCTTTTCGCCGATTCCATGGAAAAAGGAATGGTTCGCGCAGGCAATCGATGATCTTAAATATACGGAATTCAAGCAATTTACGGATAATTTCATCCGCACAGGCGTCTGCCCGGGCAATGTCTCGCTGTTTTCGGACAGCGACTGGGAGGCTGTCTGCAACAACTTCCGCATCATGTCTGAAATTGCAAAGGAATGCGGCATGAAAGGACTGGCGTTCGATCCTGAAGTCTATGGCGAGCAACTGTTTCTGCACAAAGAGTCATGGGGCCATACGCTGGAGGAGTCCAGACGGCAGGCCAGATTGCGCGGACGGCAGTTCGCGGACGCCATTTTCGGGCCGTTTCCAGACATGACGTTCTTCTGCTTCTTCTGGCATAGCCATGTCCAATTTGCATTCTACAAGGTTAAAAACGACGGCTACCGTGACACGTTTATCCATTTCATGAATGGTGTCTATGACAACCTGCCGCCGACCGTCACGATCATCGACGGCAATGAAACCAATGGCTATCGCGCCGCCGACGGAAAGGATTTCCAGGCGATGGCGAATCAAGTCTTCCATACCTATCTGACCGCCGTGGACGAAGCGAACATCGTCAAGGCGAAGACGCAGACCCATCTGGCTCCCGCGTTCTATCTGGATCCGTATTTCATCAAAAGCGACAGTTCGTGGGCGAAGAGACTGGATTGGGACGGACATCCGGACCGCACGTTGTATTTCCTTGAAAACATGAAACATGCGATGAAAGTCACGGACAAGTATATCTGGACATGGGGCGAAAACGGCTCCTGGTGGCGTGACAAACCAGACCAGCCGTTTTCATGGGAAAGCCGCTCGCCAGGCGTCACCGAAGGCTTGCGGTGGGTTTTCAATCCGGAAAAATATGCTGCGAATGCGCGGGCGAGATTGACAGGCAATGAGCCTAACTTGTTGAAAAATCCAGATTTCGAAGATTTGACGGGATATGACGCGACGGCGGCGAAGCCACGCGTGCCTCATTGGGCATTTTGGCAGTCCGCCCAGTCTCGCGGGACGTATGGTTTGGATCGCGGGGCTGGTTCCGCCCATGGCGCATTCTTCGCCAACGTTCTTAACGCGTGCTATTTGCAGACGTATCCAGTCGTTTTCGGCGAGAAATACGTGTTCAGTGCGAAAATCTGGCGGGAGAATCCGGACGAGACGGCGACGCTCAGATTCCGCTGGCAGGACGCGGATGGCAAATGGTGCTGCGAGGAGGAGGACCGGACCGTGGAGGCGGGAAAGCCTGACGCGGACGGATGGTGCACGGCGAGCGTCTGCGTCACCGTGCCCGCCGGCGTAAAATTCACGGCGGTGTTGCTCGGCGGAGCGGATGTGAAGGGCAAAGTGATTTTCGATGACGCGAAACTGGTGAAATGCCCGTAATTTTTTGGGAAAAACGGATTGCATTATGATGGATAGGCGGGAGTTTATCAAATGGATGGCCGCCACGGCGGTTGTCGCTGAAAGAGGCGGTGTGTTTGCGCAGGACGCTCAAATGAAGCAGAAGGATAATAGCATGTCGAAATGGATTTGGTTGTCGCCATTTGTGTATCCGCAGCATCAGCATTGCCGGAAAGATACGTACAGTTCGCCGAAAGTGACGGACGGGCCTGGATTCGCCGTCGTGCAGTTCAAAAAAGTCGTTGACTGCGGCGGTGCCGTGGATTCCATCCGTTTTCGGGCCAGCGGCGACACGCGATTTCGCATTTTCTTGAATGGCGAACGGCTTTGGACGGGGCCTGCCGAGCCTGGAAGCGACTGGATCCAGCCGTCCACGCCGCCGCGGTATTTTGCGGATGAATATGTCTGGAAAGCGACGGATGGCAAGAAGCCTGCCGTCTTGGAATTTTTGGCGGAAGTGCGATTGGGGCCGATGCGCGGCAATGAAATGTCCAGAGGGCAGGGCGGCTTCCGCATGGATGCAGATGTCCAACTGGCTGATGGAAAGCATCTTGTGATTGGAACTGGGCCAGATTGGCAGTGCCGTTTATTGTCGGGCTGGCAGAATGGTTCGACGTTTGACGCACGTATTCCGGCGATTGAATGGATTGATGCAAGAGTTGTGGAAGACATTTGGCATGAAGACGTTGCACCGATTCCCGTGCGGGATGAATGGACGGTGAAGCCGTTGGAAGGCGGCGAACTCGTCGTTCAAGGCGGCGCGACGGCTGATGCCCATGCGACGTTCGATCGAATCTACGCGGCGTATCTGGTCATGGAGGCGGACGCGCCGTGCGAGATCACCGCCCGAATGTATGAACAGAATCCGCGTGCGCTTCATGCAACGGAAAAGGCGATTCTGACTGGCGGCGACGGCGGTTCGCGTTTTTGCAGTCTGGCTTTGCAAAGCATTGGCGGTGTCCAATGGAATGTGCATAGTTTGGATGCCGCAAAAGCCGTCCATGCAAAAGTTTATTTGATCGCCACCTGCTATCCGGTGAGACAGGAAGGCAGTTTCCATTGCAGCGACAAAGGGCTGGACGCCGTCTATGATGTATGCAAATGGACGTTGCAGATATGCCGTCAGACCATGCATTTGGACAGCCCGAAACATCAGGAGCCGCTGGCCTGCACAGGGGATTATTATATCGAAGCGATGATGACAGCAGGAACATTCGGCGACATGAGGCTGGCCGCTCTTGATGTTTTGCGTACGGCGCAAGTTTTACAGCTCAGCGATGGACGACTTTTCCATACAACATATTCATTGATATGGGTTCACATGATGTGGGAAGTTTACCAATTCACTGGTGACAAAGAGCTGTTGAAACAATGCCTTCCCGCATTGGACAAGCTGCTGGGCCGTTTCCGGAAGTACATGGGAGAGAACGGCTTGATCGATAATCCACCGGACTACATGTTTGTCGATTGGCTGGTGGTCAGCGGGCAATCCATGCACCATCCGCCCAAATCATTGGGACAGACGGTGTTGAACTGCTTCTACCACGGTGTGCTTCTGGATGCGGCCCGCGTCTATGCGGAATGCGGCAAAACAGCAGTTGCGCAGACGTGCAACGAACAGGCGGCGGCATTGCAAAAGGCCTGTCGCGCATTGCTTTATGATTCTGAAAAGCAACTTTTCTTTGACGGGCTGCCTGGAACGGAGCCGGCCAAAGGCCGTTGGATGCCGGCGAACACGCAGGAACGGCATTTCTCGCGTCATGCCAATACGTTAGCCGTGCTATGCGGTGTCGTGACGGGAGATGAAGCCGCAAATCTTCTAGAGCGGACGTTGGACAGCGACATGCAGGAAGTCCAGCCGTATTTCATGCATTATGTATTGGAAGCGGTGGAAAAATGCGGGTTGTTTGAAAAGCGTGGCTTGGGCATTTTGCGCAAGTGGATTCCGCTGGCGGAGGAATGTCCGCGCGGACTGAAGGAAGGCTGGATCGCACCGCAGGCGGACTACGGCTTCGACTATTCGCATGCATGGGGCGGCACGCCCGCGTGGCAGCTTCCTGCCAGGTTGCTTGGTTTTAAGATGTTAGAGCCTGGTTTCGCGAAAATCTTGCTTTCTCCGCGGCTGTGCGGTTTGGAATGGTTCGACATTTCCATGCCGACGCCGAAGGGCATGCTCCGCTGCCATCTGGAAAAAGGCAAGCCGCCGCAGGTGGATTTGCCGGCCGGATTGGCTTGCGTCACGCAGTAGAAAGGATGAAGCGTTTCCGCTTGCCAGTCAGCAGAGGACGATTATATTTTTACAGATTGTCAATAATACAAGACAAACTTAATTATAACAACCATCATCACAGGAGACGACCATGTCTTTTTTCACTTTCCATAAGCCGTTGCTTTTGAATGCTTGCGTTGTCATATCCTTTCTGACGACGGGATGCACTGCCATCGAGGAGACCGTCCGCGGCTCCGTCATCATTGCGAAGGAGAAGATGGGCATACAGACTGCAATGGCCGCTCCCGCTCCTGCGCCACGCGCCGCCCAAAGCACGGAGGCCATGTTGGACGCCGAAATCGAAACGCCAAAATTCACGAAAATCTGGCATGGAATGGACGAATTGGTGACGGACTATGAAGATGTTCTGTCCGGAGAAGACAAGTCGTGGTTTGGCCGTCGGACCAAGAGTCTGACGAATTCCGCTTTGAAGCTGATCGCCAGCAAGGCGGGCATGGAGAGCTATGAAAAGATTCTGGACCTCCAAAAGAAAATCACGGATAAGAACAAGGAGAAGAACGACTTGCAGGCGGGGCGTCTGGGCTATCCTGTCAGTTCCGCGAATCCTTTCGCCATGACGCGTGAAAAATGCGACAAGAAGATCCAGGAGCTGCAGGGCGATGTCAAGGAATGCGAATTGGAAATCAACCGGCAGAGCAAGTTGCTGCTGGCGGATTTGAACCGTCATGGGCAGGTCATGGACGAAAAGCATTTGAATTACTTGCTGAACGCGGCCGGCGGCGATGATGTCATGCAGATGATGAATCTGGCCATCATTTTGAAGCAGGTCCAGTATGCCATCGGCAAGCAGATCAAGGCGGATCCGCAGTTCAACGGCGCTCAGCTGCAACGGTATGTCGGCATCCAGCTGGTGCTGCTGCTGGCCTATCAACAGGCCCATACCATTGGTATAGAGAACATCAACGACAAGTATCTGCCGCGTCTGGCGGACATCCAGAAGAAGGCGGAGGCCAACCGTCAGGAAGCGTTGGCCTTGTGCGCCAATTCACAGGATGGCGCGAGTTATCTGGACCAGAATCTGAAATTGAGCGAAAACACCATCACGATCGCGAAGCAATATCGCATTGCATTGCAGGAGATGGCGAAGAGCCTGGAGGCTTCCCGCGCGAAAGTTGACCGCAATGTCGCGGTAACCCGCAACACCTTCAAGACGGTCACGACGGGGGCCAGTCTGCTGAAGCTCATTCAGGAGAGCTCGCAGGATTATTCCGAACTCATCAGCTTCAATCCGCCGCTCTTGGAGACGATCTACTCCGACCAGATGATGGAGGCGTTCCAGCAGGTCTCCGCGCAGCTGAAGAACTAATCACATCTTATCGTCTTGCGTCTTTTTGCACGTCTCGCGTCTCACGTCTCACGTCTCACGTCAAACTACGTCATTGCGATGCCTGACGTCCCCATCCAGACATGAGACGAGAGCGGAGAGAAGAGACGATAAGACTGTAAGAAAAAGATAGAGTTTTGGGGCTATTTCGGGAAAATAGAAACATGCAGAATACAATCGTCCCTGATTTTATTTTTGGCCAGAATCTCGAACACACTCGGGCCTGCGTCGCAGGCGGTATCAGCGCGCAGATATTGCGCAACCGCAAATTCGCGGGCAAGCCGTCGCGCAACGGTGTCGCGTTGGACTGGCAGGGCGGCGGCGACAACGTCTTCTACGAACTGGTCCAGAGCGGCTATACGCGTCATGCGGCGCGCAACAGGATGTTCCGCCAGAATGAAATCAACAGCCTGTTCATCATGAATCTGTCGGATGACTACGCGGGAATCCATCAGATGGTCGGGCATCTGCGTTGCGGCGTCACCCATACCCTGAGAATCGTGGCAAAAACTTGCAACGGAGAACCTTGCGGGATTCGTCTGTTCGTCTCCGCATACGGTGAACGGCATCTGCAGGATTTCGTCATCGACGGGACGGACTGGCGGACGATGCAGATGATGTTCACGACGGGATGGAGTGATGATTTCAAAGTCGCCATTCAGGTGGAGCCGGGCCATTCGGCGATCATCGGCGTGGCGTCGCTGATGCCGAACGACCATTTCCATGGAATGCGGCGGGACGTCGTCGAACGGCTGAAGGAGATCGGCACGTCCGTCATCCGCTGGCCGGGCGGCAATTTCGCTGGCGAATACCGTTGGCGAGATGTGCTGCTGGATTGTGACCAACGCGCTCCGTTGCAGTCATATATGGAAATCGAGACGCAGACTCACACGCACGGCTACGACAACCATGAAATCAGCACGGACGATGTCATGGCGCTGTGCCGCGAGATCGGCGCCAAGCCGTTTTTCACCATCAACGCCGTGTGGGATTCGCCGGAAGAGACAGCGGCATGGGTGGAATACTGCAACGGCGACGAAACGACGCCCATGGGGCGGATCCGTGCGTCGCATGGATTCAGGGAGCCGTTCAACGTCAAACTGTGGTCGCTTGGCAACGAGATGGGATATGGCCACATGGAGGGGCCGCATACGCCGCAGGAATATGTGGAATTGGCGCGGCGGAACGCCGCCGCAATGCTGAAGGCGGATCCGACGCTGACGCTTGTGTCGTCCGGCCCGTATCCGAATCCGGACTGGACGAACGGCGCGGCGATTCCGCTGGAAGACATTGCGCCCATTAGCTCCCTGCATCATTATATGCAACCAGGCATACTGGACATGACGTCGCCTGAACGCACGAAGGCCGTTGTCCAGCGGATGATTGGATTGTCGGACGGACTGTTCCGTCTGGCGGAGAGATTCCGCGACCTTCTGCCGCCGACGCATCGTATCTCCTTCGACGAGTGGAACGTATGGTATAGTTGGTTCCGCAACACGGGCACGGGCGGCGGCATGCTGGCCTTGCGCGTCCTGCATGGTTTCATGAAGCATTGGCAGGATTGGCGGCTTGCCGTCGTGTGTTTCTTCCAGCCAGTCAACGAAGGTGCGATCGATGTTCTGTCGAATGGCGAAGATGCGCAACTGACCGCTATGGGACAGGCCATGTCATTGGCGTCGAAGCACAAAGGAAACCGCATCGTGCAATTGCCAGGCATGCCGGAGGAATCATTTGTTTCGCAATGCGTGGACGGACGACTTGTCATCACGCTTGCGAACACAGATATGGAGAAAAGTCTGGAATGGAAGCTGCCGGAAGGATACGCCGTCGTCGAAATGGAAAGCGTCCTTCTGCAGGCGGAGTCCTTCCTGCCGTGTTCGACGTTTATGCGTAAACCGATAGAAAACGCGAATGACATCGTTTTGCCGCCGTTCAGCATGGCGCTGCTTGTGCTGGCAAATGTCACGTCTCGTAAGTGAAATTTTGTAAGTAATTAATATTGTTTTATTTGCCTTTGATTGTTTCATGAGCCGTTTTTCAAAATTAATTCTAGTTCTGTTAATTGCAGGAGCTTGTGCAAGTGCAAAGACTGTGTCGGTGGACGAGGCGCATACAGCGGCCGCAACATGGCTTGCCAGCAATGCGACAGATGATGGACAGTCTCGCAACATTCTATCCATTATGCAGTTGCAAAATGCAATTGGTGCTCCTATTCCTTTGTATTACATCTCTTTGTCTCCAACTGGATATATAGTCATGACAGCGGATGATTCACTGCCGCCTGTCATTGCATTTTCATGGACTTCCAGACGACAAAAGCCTGCCCTTGGCACGCCATTCCATTCACTGCTTCAACGTCAGGGAAAAGAGTTTGACAGTGAACTGTCGGTATTTACGAGAAGTTATGTCGGCGATGACCTTGAAAACATCATCACATGGAATCGCCTGTTGAACAAAGCTGAAACACGCGCCGACAATGGATCGTCCTTAATCGTCCCCGTGCTTTTTGAAATGACATGGCATCAGGAGGAACCGTTCAATCTGCTTTGCCCGATGGATGATGTTGGCAACAAGGCGGTATGCGGCTGTGTTCCGTTGGCCCTTGCGGAGGTTATGAACTATCATGAATGGCCGCCCAGAGGACGGGAAATCAAACGTTGGGAAGACAAAAAGAGCTCCATCAAGGCCAAGTTGGAGACAAGTTTTTCGGTTGATTTCAACTGGCAAAACATTCTGCCTAAATATTCTGATGACATTATTGACGAAAACAGCATGGAAGTAGCCAAACTGCTTATTAGGCTGGGCATTCTTTGCGAAGCGGACTATGACGAAGAAACGGGGGCATACACGGAAAACATCGTTGAATATTTGCCGCGGTTCCTTCATTATTCGACACCGATTCTCACAAAACGCGACTGGAGGTATCCTAACAAGCTGTCGGAACTTGTCATAAAGGATTTGAAAAAAGGGCTTCCCGTTCTTGTCTCCAGCGACCAGCATCAGTATGTGGCATGCGGTCTTAAGATGGACGACAACAAATACTACTGCTATTTCAACTATGGCTGGGGCGGCGAAGACGATGGTTGGTATCTTCTGTTCGGAGGATATTACAATCGGCCATTCGACGATATACTGACCAATATCGAACCTGCTCCCGTCCCGCTGTTTCGCCCTATCGACAGACGGCAGCCGCCAGGAGCCGTCATCGAATGGGATTTCCCCAGGCGGCTGGCGGTGGAGGCGTTTCGCTTATCGGTTGAACAGGATGGTATTACGACGGAGCTTAGCGCATCCATTCCTCCAGAAGACCGTTCCTATGCGTTGGATTCTTCGTTGACAGGCTATCTCGTGTTGCGGCTCCAGGCGATGGTCGGCGGAGAATGGCAGAGTGTATCCGAGCCTTTGGAATTGGACATCGGTGATTATGATGAAGAGCCGTTTCAAGTTTTTGCGAACGTGTTTGCGAACGAAAATGACACCATGGACATTGAAATCCATTCCAACCACTGCATCGCAGATGTCAATGTCACTATGCTACGGCCTGATTTGTTTCCACAAGTAACGGTAAATCATGTAGATGAGTCGCCGTATGCTCTTGTTTCATGCTCGAAGCCGTCGAAGCCATTGGATCATTCACTGGCCACGATCAACGTCATGGACACGCAAGGCAACGGGAAAAAAATGGATGTCTGGTTGAACATGGAATCGCTGTCCGCAAGGTCATTTACTATTGATGAGATACCTGAAAAATGCGGCGATGGCGGCAATGGAGATATCCTATTGAAGATAAAATCCAATGCTTGTTGGAGGATTGAATCGGATGTGGAATGGTTTTCATTCCAAAAATCACAAGGAATGGGGGATGCGGAAATTCGCATGGATTTTGTTGCCAATCCCTCTACAGAAGAACGAATAGGAACAATTCGTGTTTTTTATGAAAATGACTGTGAAGCCATGTCGTTCACAGTCAGCCAGCCATCAGGCTTCATGGAGTCGCAGATTTCCCTCAGGGCTGGTTGGAATCTACTTTCCCTGCCAGGGAGGCCGACACCTGAAGCCATGGATATCCTATTGGCTTATCCCATTTTCCAATATGAACAAAAAAGTCGGACATACTCGAGACCGCAGAAAATGTTGGAAGCCACCCCTTATTGGATATATGCACAAGAAAAAAGCATTGTCGTTCTTCCCATGGTCAAATCACATCGACCTTTGGTTTTGAGCAGATATGGATGGAATTTTGTCGGCGTGACGGATGAACAGGCATTGCCGGAAGGGTATTTTGCCTGGCAATGGAACGGTCATGCCTATGTTTTGTCTGAACCGACAATGCTCGAGCCTGGAAAAGCCTATTGGATTATATTGGATAAACAATGAATACAAAGGATTTACATAAAATGAAACAGTTGCTGTCCTTCGTCTTGACATTGTTCACATTCGTTGCCGTTCTTCAGGCGGAAATCCGGCCAGGCGAGAATCTTCTCGTCAACGGCGAGATGAAGGGGAAGGCGTTCAATCCGTTTTCGGGCGAACCGGCCAAGACGCCAGACAACTGGATCGCGACGGGAGCCTTGGACGGCATCACGTTCTTCGTGGAAGACGAGAAGAACGGGCAGGGCTATGTGCAATTCACCCAGAAGGATACGGCGAAGCCATGGCCGGAGGTCGTCATCAAGCAGGCGGGCGTGAAACTGGTTGAAGGGGAGAAATACCGCCTGTCGGCGATGGTCCGGACGAAGGGCTTTGAAAGTCCGCACTGCGGTGTTGTCGTCTATGACCGTGGTTGGTATCATGACGTCGGCGTCAGAAAATTTCCGAAGGATTCCGACTGGACGACCGTGTCGGCGGACGTGACGATGCTGCCCGTGAACGGCGGCGTTTATACGTTCGCGGTGTTCGCATGCGATTTCAAGGGGACGGTTGAATTCAAGAATCTCAAGCTGGAGGCGTTGACGGAAAAGGCGTTGGCGGAATCGGGCAAGAGCGAAATCGTCAATCTCGCGAGCAAGCCTGTTCTCATTCCATGGCAGCCGCTTCTCAATCAGATCCCGCTTCCGGAAAAAGGGCTGTTCGACTGGCTTACGGGGGCGCGTCATCCGCAGATGGATTTCTGGTTCAATGGATTGCTTCCAGACGGCGGCGTGTACGGCGATTTCGACATCCGCTATACCGTTGATGATTGTCCGGCGGAAAGCGTTGTGCTGCAGAGCGGAAAGAACACGCTTGTCTTCCATAACGGCGTGAAGGAAGGCGATTTCAAACTGGCGGTTTCGCTCGTCAATCGCGCAAGCGGAAACGTCGTCTTGAAGCAGGACTACACGGCCACGTTCATCCGCCCGGTGAAGACTTCCGCGAAGGGCCACAAACGGCTGAACAATCTGGTCGTCGAAATCCTGAACAAGCCGTTGAAACGGAGCGACGCCGAGCAGACCTTCCGTTTCTGCACCGTGCGGGACGGATGGGTGTTCATCGCCGCGCAGGATGCCGCCGCCGATTCATTGGAAATCACGCTGGACGGCAAGCTGACCATCATCACCGCCAAAACGCCGCGGCTTGAGACGTTCCGTGACATTCTCAAAGGCGACCACACGCTCACCGTCAAAGGCGCGAAAAATGGCGGACAGCTCGTCATCCGCTCCATTCCAGAAATTTACAATTACAAGCCATGCTGCAACAGCATGGTGTCCGAAAATCCGCCGTACGACTGGGATTTCCAGAACAAATACGTCCATTACGCCGTCACGACGCACAACGACGGCATCGTGCCAGCGGAACATCAAAAGGAGTTTTTCGACGCGGGCTACAAATGGATCGACAGTATCGGGACGGTCTATATTTCAGCTGACGATCTTGTCAAGAGGCTGAATGAGTGCAAGGGGATGAACGCGCCTCAGTATCAAGGAGTTAGCTGTGACGAACAGTTCTTCGGTAACTACGCCTCCATTCTGCCGTTTACGGAGGGCATGAAGCGATTCGTCTCGAAAAACGACCATGTGACGTACACATGGATCACCGGAAAGCCTTCCGTTCCAGGCGTCGACAATGATTTTCTGGCCGCCTGCGTCAATACGTGTCATGGTCGTGGACGGCTCATTTCGGAAGTCTATTGCCGCACGCTGCCCACGCTGGAGGAGGCGAAGGCCTATCTGAATGACGCCATCGTCGAAAGGACGGCCAGTTTCAAAAAGTACTATCCGGACATCATCGACCACTGGGGGCTGATTTTCGGCAATTTCATCCAGATACCGGTCATTTCGCTGGCCCACCATCCGAACGTCGATTACAAATATTATCTGGACATGCAGTTCAATCTTTTGGCGAACCATCCGGAATGCAAGGATATGGCGATTACAGGTTATTGGGGGACAAGGCATTGCGACTTTGAACTCTATCGCTGGTGCTTCATGCTGACGCGCCATTACTGCATAGAAGGCAAGAAGACCATGCTGTCGGACGAATACGGATTTTCATACTCCCCTGGGCACATCGTCAACGGCGATTTCGTCAATGGCTTGCAGAATTGGCAGGCCGTCGGAAACGTGACGACAGGCAAGATGGACGAATATGCGCATAAGAGCCAAGACCGCTGGAGTGCGCCGCGCGGCGTCGGCGACACGTTCGCCATTTTGATGAAGGAAGGCGACGAGACGAGTTCCGTTTCACAAATTGCGAAAGGCTTCACGCCCGGCAGATATTACTGTCTGCAATTTGCCGCGGTTGATTACAACGAATTGAAAGACAACAAGTTCAATCCGCATCGCATCGGCATCGATGTCACGCTGGGGGATGGCGCGGAGATCGACGACGCGCAGTCATGGGTGCATGTGGACAAGCGGGAGTGGGGGCAGTACAAGCATAACAACCATGTTCCGAAATGCAATCTGCACCATGTCGTGTTCAAGGCGACGAAGCCTGAAATTTCAGTGGCCATTCATAATGGAAAGGCTGTCAAAGGTGAAGCTGTCGCCGTGAACTACGTCATGCTGAATCCGTTTTTGACGGAGAAGTAGCAAGGGCGTCCCGCCCTTGACAAGGCCGAGACGGCCTTGCTACCCTATGCTGAATTCGTCTTTGATGGCGAAATAATTGTTTACGGTTGTGTTTTGACCCAATTTGCCAGTTTTAGATTATGAATACGGGAAAAATGGGCGGTATTGTTTGTTACGAGAACATCATTTTCCACGATAGCGGAAGCAGCAATCATTATATCCATGGAACCAATTAAGTTGCCTTGCATCTCAAGTGCATTCCTTAACTGTGCATACACTATTGCTGCTTCGGCATTCCATCCGATGCATTGAACCAAGTTGCAAAAAGCCTGTACTTTTTGGGTTATGATAAGGCTGTTTCGCTTCATGGCTCCATATTGCAATTCCGCAACGGTTATGGTGGAAATGCATACATTCGGGAAGGATGTGACAAATGCATCCGTGACTTCTGAACGATCTCCGCGAATAAGGTAAGAGGAGATATCCGTGTCAAGCATGTAGCGGTTCATTAGAAAAAATCCCTTTCTTGAATCTTCTGCATGTCTTCACGGTCGATTTGGAAATCAGGGCATGTTGGCATTTCAAGAAAAGCCCGCAAAGCAGCCTTCTTGTCGGAAATCGGAGACAGGATGATACTGTTGCCTTGACGTCTGATTTCCACTTCGTCGGTATTGAATCTGTATTTTTTGGGGATACGGACGGCTTGTGAACGCCCTGTCATGAATATTTTGGTTGTTTCCATGTTTGCACCTCTCTTTTTCAGACATTTTTACGATATCTACTATAATAGATATCATAAATGTGAAAAATCAAGAAAATTCTTGCCGTGCAAATCATTTGGGGAGTTTCTGGGGTGTTTCCCAAAAAACGGCAGCGACGGCGTCGTCACCGTCAACGGTGAGGACGCCGTCGCTGCATTCACAAATACAAATAATCATTCAGCACGGGCTGGAGGCCGCCGTTCTGCATGTCACGGTACATCGTCTTGATGCTGCGGACGTCCTGTATTTCGAACTGCTCGTCGCCCGTATCCTTTTCCTCCGTGCCCGTATATTTCGCCTCGTGGTCGCCGATGCCTGTGGAGACGCCGGCGGAAATCTTTGTCGCGCAGATTTTTGCGATGCCGTTACGGAATGTGGCGGATTCGCGGCTGGAGACCGTGATGCCGACGAACGGCAGGAAAATCCGGTAGGCGCAGAGAATCTGGCAGAGTTCGCGTTCACCGACGTCGCGCGGGTTGATGCGACCGTTGTTGACAATCGGACGAAGGCGCGGGCAGCTGAGGCTGAGTTCCGCATGCGGATATTTGCGGTTGATCAGATAGACGTGGTATGCGGAGGCGAAAGCGTCTCTATGCCAGTCGCTTAGACCAAGCAGGGCGGAAAATCCCGCGCCGCGCATGCCGCCCATCAAGGCGCGTTCCTGCGCGTCGAAACGGTAGGGCCAGACGCGTTTGTGGCCGAGCAGATGGAGCTGTTCGTATTTGACGCGGTCGTA
>JAGCSE010000110.1 GCA_017964325.1 Victivallales bacterium
AACTGGAATAAAGATGATATCCTGAATCCGCCCGCGCTTCATTGGCAATTTCGGACGAATTTCGAAACGGAAGGCGTTCTTTCCTTCCTCCTTCACCAAATTGAAATTGAAATGCGGATTTTCCTTCGGCAGTTTCAGCTCGACATTCGGCATCTTGTCCAAATCACGGATGTTGATCGTCACCTGCCGCACCCAATTCACATCATATCCTTCGAATGTCCCAAGATCAATCTTCGCCGACGGCTCGACTTCCACGAGGCACGTCGCCTTCACCGTAATCGGAATGGTCATTTCACGGCATCCACGGCACTCCACGAACAACGCCCGTGGATACGTGCCCGACTGTGTGAACGAACTGCCATGCAGCATCGACTTGATGACGATCTTCTCCCCAGGCTTCACAACCTGCGGATCGGGGCTTTCCGTTATGGTCAGACAACTGCAACTGCTACGGACCCGCTTGAAGAAAACATCTTCCTGCGAACTGTTTACAACTTCAAACTCCAACAGTTTCTCCGTGATTTCCGTGACATCTTCCACGACCATCTTCTCCAGGCCGACCAATTTCAAAGGATTGTCCTTCAGTTTCTCTTCATCGACATCCTCGTCATCGTCGGCCTCTTCCTCCGCATCGTGGGAATGAGGATGGTCATGCGCCTGCGCTGATTCCACTTCGACTTTCACCGTCTCCTTGGCAACCGCAGCCGCAGGCTGTTCTTCAGCCTTTGTCGCAACCTGTTCCACCGCAGTTTGTTCGGGCTGTTTAGGAGCTTCATCCTTTTTACAGGACAAGAAGGCAACCGTACATGCAATTGCAAACCAATAGATGATAAACCGTCTCATGCCATTCCTTAATATCATTAGATTGTCACTGTTAGAAGCTCTAGAACTGCCTTTTAGCTTTTAGCTCCACAAAGCGGCTCACTCCGCTTTCCGTATATACCACCAGCCGGCTTCGCCAACCGTTTTGTCTTCCATTGGGACGAATTTCTTTTCCTTCGCATCCCAAATCCATCTCGCTTCGCAATTTTCAACGCCAGGATCAGCCCCGAAATACCATTTTCCCCCCATGCCTTGAAGCGCCTCTTCAATCATCTTGGCTTCATCCACCGATGTATCCTTAATACCAGTCAAAGGATTCTGACCGCCTTCCTTCACAAAAAACCAATAGGCGCTTCCCTTCTTGAGCTGGCCTTCGCTCTTGACATAACTGTTTCCGTCCGACGTGTAGATATTTCCCGCGTTCGTTGTCTGGAATTCCTGCTCAGACTCTTCATTAACCTTCATGTCCCATGGAATGGCCATCAGGTTCCAACCGCCACGCGTACCCGTGTTCACCATCCGCTTTTCATTGATCGTAAACGTGACCGTGAATTCATCGCCGCGGATGATCTGCTTCTTGCCAGCGTCCTTTCTCATGAAGAACAACAACTTGGCAGAAGTCTCCGTCGATGCTACCGCCGTTCCGGAAACCACGACATCATAGCCTCTTTCCCCTTCCGCATGCTGACGGATGTCAATGTCAATGCCTTCAGGTACTTCCCCTTCGATCAATTCCCAGAAAATCTCGTTGCCGGCATACGCTTCCGGCACGGAAATGCAATTCTCCACGACTTTCTTCTGAGATTCCTCCGGCTCATCTGCCGCAAAGGTCTCGTATGAAATCGTGTCGTCGCCGACATACGATGGGATGTTGACATTCCGGATATGGATGGTGGCCGTCGCTTTGTCAGCCGGCACTTCCACACCATCAGTTGACGTGGACAATGATACAGTTACTGTCTTTTCTTTTTCACCAGGCTCCCAGAAAGACTCTTTCTCCGTATCTCCCAGCATGACTTTCACAGTCTTTGTCTTTGGATAGTCGTTGTTGTTCGTATTCTCTCTGGCCGTCCAATCCACGTTTGTGCTGGAAGATTTCCAGCCACGTGCATCAAGGAAGAACACCTCTCGATTGAATGCCGTAGTACTATCATCCAATGTCAATGAAGCTGTTATCGCCCCAGACTTGTAGCTCAGCTTGTTCAAATCCACGGCAATTTCGAGGGAATCCGCATCCGCCATGACCGTGTAGTCGGACGCCGCGAATTGCACCGTGTAGTTCGCCACTTTGATCTCCGAAGTCAACATATAACTGAACGGACTGGCCGTGCTCGTCTCCAGCTTCACATACATCTTCGTGCCTTTCGCAGGAACCGTGTAACTGATGGAAGTGCCATCCATGGTGGTGGCGACGGCCTTGCCGTCCGCGTCCGTCACGGTCATGGTGACCGCCGCTGCGTTGTCGCCGCCGACGGTGAACGTCCACTTCTGGTTGTCAGCCGTCGATGTAAACTCATACCAGTCAACGATGTCCACGCCGCCAAGCATCACTCCACTCAATGTACCGACAGTCAAGACGCCATCCGTTGTGGCATACTCGTTGTTCTCAGGCTCATAGTCGTCGTCTTCCAACTTCTTGTATTGAGCGAAACGATCAACGTCCGTAGCGTCGTTTCCTGAAACGCGTCCCATTTCCACGTCTGCATTGTTCTTCTTGACAATGTAAACCAACTCGGGCTTGGTGGTTGGTGCCAATCCACCTTGCGCGCTCGTCAGGACATACCATGTGGCACCGCCGTATGTATTCGTGAAGGTACTCGTCTGCACGGCTTTCGCCAAATCCAGCGTATCTTCATCCCAGATGTCATCGTCGATGAACGCAACAACGGCGGGACGCCGTGTCCCGAACGTACGGCCCCATGCCGCAGTACCAGCCGCTTGATTGGGATTCAGAAGATGGTTGCCAGAAGGCAATGTCACATAGTCCGTCGAAAAAGTCACCTTCGGGCTGGTGGCTTCGCTATAGACTTTCACTAGCATGAGTCCCGACTGCGTCGCCGTCCATGTTACCGTCTCATTCCAAACAACATCCTGCGACCCCATAAGCGGCGTCTTCTTGTCATAGTTCGGCTTGTCAGCCGTACCCGTATTCGCGTAGATGCCGACCTTTACGGCGGAACTACCCGTACCCTTTTGGAACTTGAAATTGTATGTCTTGCCGGACACGGCATTGAAACTGAACCACACCGACTTCTTGTCCGACGTAATGCTTTGGGAATCTGCGCTGTCCTTTGTGAAATCCGCCATGTTCAACGCAACCACATCACTAATCTCGTCGCTTGTGTCATCCGGTTCAGGATCCAATTCCAACCCATATGTCTCCCTGCCGTCTGCAAAATATGACTCGTATAGATTCTTGAAGCTTTCAAACGAATTCTCCATCTTCACACCGTTGATTCTGGAACCGGTCGAATAATAGCTCGCCCCGATGCAATCGACTCTGGACGTATTGAGAATAAATTGCTTGTTATCATTCTCGCAGTCCGCGTCGTCCTTTACATGGAAAAGGGCAAAAACGGGATACGCACCCGTATATGTCATCGGATGCTGCTTCTTGAAATACGTGTACCAGTCCTGAATCTGCGACAGATTGATGTACAGCAGGATGATTTTCTTCTCTTTCGCGTATGTAGCCCACGGATGCTTGCTGCTGTATAAGGGACAAGAAGTACCGGTACATTTGCTTCCACCATCGCACAACGCGCCCTGCCACAAGGCCTTGCAGTGCGAGCAGTCTGTTCCCGACCGCGTATAGAGCACCAGCATCGGCCGCTGGTCTGCTATTGCCGCCTTCTTGGCCTCATTGACAAGCTTCGCATTGTTCGTCACGTCATACCATTCGCCATAATGCGTCCACTGATAGTCCTTGGAATATGCCGCGCCCGCCAATAGCGCGACGATGACCGACAGCCACCACCTGATGTTTGATTTCATGTGTCTTCCCTTTTAATGATGTGTTTTATTTCTTACTATTATAATTTTTTATTTTTTTACCATTTGACGTTTTATATTTTGCATTCAGCTATTGTCGTTTGCATTTTGCATCTAGCATTTCAGCTTATTCCGCTTTTTCCTTCTTGTCTTCCATCAAGCCCTGCGGGAACAGCGGACATGAAAAACGCGCCTTGGTCATCTGGGCCATCACAAAATCTTCCATGGTTTTCATCTTCTTGGTCGGGAGCAGTTTTTCACGCAGTTTTTCAGTAGGCAACTCATCGTCCACAGGATATTTCGGCAGGATAATCTGGGCAATCTGAACACGTTCTTCGCCACCTTCCTTCTTTGGCGGAAGCACTTTCAATACACGTAACGCACGAAACGCAGTGCCGCTCTCCAGAATACCGCTGGTCTCTCCCGCCTTCAGGTCAAACTCGTCCGTTTCGCAGGCTGCGGCTACAAAGCTTCGCGGGAAATCGCCTTCAATGACACCGCCATCCTCAGCCTCCTTTCCTTCGGAATATTCCCTCGCCAAATCGGCAAAGCCCTTATCCGTTTTCGCCTCTGGCTTCGCAAGAAGCTCCTTCAATGTCTTCCTCATCTGCTTGTTAAATGCTTCAACGGCCATGTTACCCGCCTTGATCCGATTCAATTCCGCCTCGACTTCCTCGTCCGTCACCTTCACGTTCTCCACCAATTTCGTTTGCAATTTCGCAATCAACAGAACGTCTTCCAAACTCGGATTGAACAATCCTTTCCCCTCCTTCGGGTAACGCGCCAATATCTTCTCGATTTCAGCATCGGAAACATTATTCTCCTTCAATGGCTTCTTGATGCCGTCCAAATAATACGCACGTTCTGCATCGCTAAGCACATATCCCTGCTCCTTCGCAATATGCAGGGCAACCGCATTCTTGGACATCCGTTGCACATACGACTGAATCGGCGCAGGCATGAACGTGCCGTCCGCACGCTTCTCCAGCGGAACTCCGTCCCGCTTCATATAATCCTGCAATTCAGCCCATGTCAAATCCTCTCCATATATACTCAGGGCGACATCGCCTGGCGATAATTTCGCCATTATCGTCTGACGTTGAGGCTTGTCGCTCTTCTCATCCTGTCCAATAAGCGCATACGCACCGAACAGAAGGAAAAACATCGCCAAATACCATGCTGTCGTATTTTTCATCGTCTATCCTTATAAATAATCTTTATTTGCATAAAATACACATTCTAGACTATAACGAATATACATTTCGTTATATTGACACATTCCATAGTCGTGAGTTGCATTCACGGCTATATTCCTGCCACTACTATGCGGTTCCATGGATTTTTGCAATCTTACCGTAGGTTGCATTCGCACCTTCGGCACTCGCACCATCCACTAGCCACTGGCTACTAATCACTACTTCTCTTCCTCATCATATTGCTTCAGCCACTTTTCCATAGCTATCCGCGAATCGATGGATTCATCGCCGTTCGTAACAAACTCGATGTATTCCTTCGTCATATTCACCAAATCCGTGCGCTCCTCCTTCTGGGCCTTCTCCTGCAAATCCATATACAGATTCAAGCTGTCATGGATGTCCAGATTGCTCAGCAACAGGAACAACCCCTCCAAGTCGTTTTCATCCTTGCACGCCATGATGACATCTTCAATCATCGGATACAAGTCACTGTAGCCCTCCTCTTCGTCAATGGATTCCAAAGACTGGCGAAACGCCTCCATCGCCTCCTTGGCAATATCTTCGTCATTGTCTGAAAGCATTTCCCGACAAGCCAAAGCAGAACGCTTACCTCCTATCCAGCGGAACGTATCCACTGCCCTTGATTTCAATTCCTTGGAATGAGATTTGGAAAACGTTTTCGCCAACTCGAAGGCTCCGTCTTCATCGTCTTCATCCAGCAGATCCTGCATTCCCTTCAACAAATCCTCGACATCCGCGTCATTCGATTTCACCTGCCGTTGAAGATTCGCCACACGTTCACTGACTGCCTTTTCATCCACCTGTTGTACGGCTTCCTTGTCTATACCTTGTCCTGCGCCACCATCTGTCGGAGTCTGGATGTCTTTATCCCCTTCTTCTCCACCTGAAGGTAGCAAATACCATCCAATAACAACCATGACAACCAATCCCACCACGGCCGCCATTATCTTTTGTTTCATATTCATGTTCGATTTCCCATATTAATGACTAAACGACAACACAAAAAACATAATAATGATTGTTGTCGCTTTAGACATAATATAATGCCTGTTGTTCCCCCATAAAATATCCTACAGTCAAAATAATGACGAAAATTGTAGATTTTCTAGACATCCTGGTCTTTTCTAGAACTCTATCAAAAAAAAAGCGGGGAGCATATCCGTGGATATGCTCCCCGCTGTGGCCTTTTAATGACCTGCTAATTCATCTGAATTAGTAGAGGTAGTCATCAACGCTGTCGAAGTAGATGAAATTGGCCTTCAGTTCGGTCTTGAACGTGTCGAACGGATAGCACTTCAACTTGTCGAGGATGCGGGCTTCAGCCGTCGCGAAGGAGGAACCATACTTCTTGGATTCGGACTGGTTCAGTTTGACGGACCAGTTACCAGCGACAGGGGCAACGTCCTTGTTGGAGGAGGTGGTGCCGTCGAAGCTGTCAGCCGCGAAGTAATAGCAGATATCCCACTGGGGCTGCTCGGAGCAGAAACCGATGACGTTGAACAAACCGGCGATCGTACCGGAAATCGTGTTCACAGCCGTGCAGGAGGTCGGGTCAACACTGACGGAACCGCAGAAACCGACGGAGGTGCTGCCCTTCGTGCCGGTGGTCGTGACTTTGCCGAAACCAGCGTGGCTGATGCTGCCCTGCTTGGTCTGGTAGCCGATCAAACCATAGGTCAAACCGGTAGGCGTGCAGCAGAGGTCGATGGCCATGCCCTTGACAGGAGGATAGATGATGGAGGAGTCTTCGAGAACGACGAAGGGGTTGGAGGCGGTGCCGATGTAGGCGGGAACATCATAGGTCAGGACCATCCAAGCTTCCTTGACGGGCTTGGTGTGGGTCGGCAGACCGGCGTAACGGCTGATGATCACGCTGTAGGAGTCTTCAAACCACTCTTTGCAGGTGCAGTACACACCAGCGCAGATGCTCTGGTCGTCTCTGGAGAAGGCCAACGCGGGGATACGGGCACCAGCGCCCTTGCCGAAGCGGGCAGCGTCAACGTTGACGGGGAGCTTCCAGGTCAGCTTGCCGTTGATGGAACCGCTCTTCGTGCCGAAGACGGGCTTCATCGGGTTGCTGTACAGCTTGTCAGCTTTGCGCTGGATGTAGATGTAGGCGTCTTCAACGACGGGGAGGTTGCCCTCTTCGTCTTCTTCGGCGTCTTCCAGAACCCACTTGCCAACTTGGAAGGAATCATTGTAGAGGTCGCTCCAGGAGGGCATGAAATAAGCGCTGCCGAACTGTCTCCAGCTGCCACCGCAGGGTTTGCAGGCGGGCATCAGAACATAACCGGTCAACGTGTCGTTGGCGGTCGTGAAGCTGTCGAAATAACCAGTCCAGTAATTCGGGCAGCCAGCGTTTTTCGGAATCTTGGCATCGAATTCATCGATCTTGTAGCTCAGCTTGGTGTACTGGGGATCGATGCGCTTGATGCTGACTTTGTAGTCATAAATCAGCCACTGCGCAGTCGCGGAGATTGCGAAGGCGCAAACCATCAAAACTGAAAATACTTTCTTCATTTTTTCTTCCTTGTTTTGTTTTTCTCTTCTCACGGCCTCTATCTTGGCCGATTGTTAAAAAACTCACATTTAACTTCAATTGACTAACGAAACTCTAAAAACCAATTTTATTTTGCTTCTCTGTCTGCCCTAGATTTCCTCCTTTGTGCTTTGCCAATCTTGGGTTGGCCTAAGATTGTTCAGTGGTTCCTATTAAGTTGAAATGATGATTAGTATGATAAAATAAATGCAATAATGGCATTGTCAATGCCACAAGGCAAATTTTTTCATCTTTTTTTCAAAAATCCCCGCCTGGATACAATCCAAGCTCATTTTGATTTTTACAGATAATTAATTTATACCTCATTTTACGCAAAGCAAGCTATCAAACATATTTTTTTTGCAGAAAATCGCATTTTCTTTAAGTTTTTTTCCTTTCCAAGCCTTTTTTCATCTTGATAAGCCTCAAAAACTCCGTTTTTCATGCTTGTCTAACCATCTTATCGTCTAATTGTCTCCCGTCTAATCGTCTATCGTCTCTACGCGTTTCACATCTCACGTCTCACCTCTCTTTCAAAAAAGCAATCAGATTGCTTTTCCCTTGACCTTATTTGAGCTCCGCCGAAGGCGGTTATTCTTTATAAATCAAATATCCGCGTCCCTCCGTTGTCTTGGTGGTTGTTTTGAAGCCCCTTCCTGTCCATTCCCAGACGGCATCGGCTGTCGTCGCCGTAGCGGAACCTGCCAGTGACCAGCCTTTTACGGCTGTCGTTGCGTCACTTCTCACGCCATTCACCGTCAGTGTGCTCAAGCG
The DNA here is from genome assembly GCA_017964325.1 of Victivallales bacterium. The sequence goes on from JAGCSE010000110.1 coordinate 8,344, forward strand.
GTCGGCATCCGACACATAAATCCAATATCCGACATTCGGTTCGACCGTCGCCGCCGTCATATATGTCTTGCCGTCCAGCTTGTACAGCGGACCAAGCTTCTGCGACAGTTCCTTGCTGCTCTTCGCCGTTAGCGTCATGGGCAGGCCGATGATATTCCATCCGTCCCGCAGCACGACGTCCGCGCCGTGTCCGCCGATCTTCAGGGTCGCATCCGCTTTGCGAACGGTCAATGAAACTGGCTGGCTGGCGAGAATCTTCTCATCGCCGTCGCTCTCCGTCCGCATCGTACAGACAGAATTCGTTGAAATCGTCAATCCTCTGCGTGGAAAATCCTGCCATGCGCCTGAATTGTCCATGCGGTACATCGCCTTGCCGCCGTCAGGAGCCGTACAATAGACAGTCACGTTCTCCGACACATCCAGAATGTCGCCGTCCACATATTCATCAAGTCCACGCCATGCCTTCACCGTCGGAACCGCCATCTGCGGCGTCGTCACACTGGCTTCGGCGCTTTCCTCAGCCGTCCCGTCCGCGACGCGCGCCACGGCCGTGATGGTCGCCGCCGAACTGACGCCCACGGGAGATGAATACGTTTTCTCTGCCGCACCATTTATGCGATAATAGATAGTCGCTCCCGCCGTCTCGCATGTCATTCCATAATATAATGTATCTGGCGTGGAACGTCCCTCGTCCAGACTGATGACAGGAGTAGCCGCTATGCAGGTGAACTCGCATGATGCCGTGACTGTAGGCGAATAGGGCATCGTGCCGTTGAAGACTTTCGCAATCATCTTGCACGATTTTGTGATCAGCACGGTGTCTCCGTCCTCTGACAGCGAGGGGCTGCTTCCCGTCGGGACCTTGCCGTCCAGTGTATAGCGCACCACGCATCCGATGCCGTATGCGTTGGAGAAAACCGGGACCTTAAGGGAGCCGGTGAAATCCGTGTCTTCGCCCGTGTTGATGGCCAGCGTGATTTCGTCGGGCAGCCAGACCGTCGTCCACTGGCTGATTTCGTCATCGACCCATTTGGAGGGAATCATCTCCGCGTCGATCCACACGCAGTCGTTGAAGAACGGAAGCTTCGCGTTGTATTCCGCAAGATCTTCCTGATACCATTCCGTATCGCCATAATAGTCTGCCTTGTTGGGCTTTACAGGACGCCCATCATCATCGTCGTCATCCTTTGTGAAATTCAGGATGATTTCATGGTAGTACGTCCCCGCCTGCGAGCCCTTCGTGGCCTTGCCTGGCGGAATCACCACTTCGAAGACCTGCCAATCATCCGCACCAGGCGAATAATCGTAGTCCCACCCTTCGTAGTACTGCTCCTCCTCGCCGTCCAACCAGATGGCCAGCGTGTCACCAAAGCCTGTCGATGTCTTCACCCGCACGCTGAATTTTCCAGGCCCATAGACGCGCAGATATATCCGCGATGAACAGTCGTTTTCCACGCTGTAGCTCACCAGGCAGCTCGGTCCCTTCTGAACCATGGTATTCTTGTCAAGCTTCGTCTGCAATTTCCATTTGGCCGACTTGGCGCCCGAGCTCTTTACATTATATATAATGTTGCCATCAGCGTCGTAGTTATATTCATACCATGTCTCTCCGTCCTCTTTGTACTTCGTCTTGCTCGCCTCCGCATATTCGAATTTCAGGAACTCCACGCCGCTTGGATTGTCCAATGCGTTCAGGACATCCGCCCCTGTAATGTCCGCCTTTGCGCAGAAGGCAGCCGTCAGCAGCAACGTCAAAAGCCCTGCAAACACCTTTTCTTTGTAAAATCTGCTCATTTTCAATGTTCCCGTATGTCGTTTGCCTTTTATTACACTATATTATATAATATATAGCGTCAATGACCATTGCAAAATACATCCACTGCCAAACTGGACATATTTCGCCTTGTGTCAATAAACGCCGACAACCGTCATTGTATTTTAACAACAGACATCATTTTTCAGGAGAACACCATGTACATCGGTCGTATCGTCGCCATCGCCAGAACAAAAGACAACCGCGGAGCCGCCCTCTATCGCGTCTCCTCCCGCTCATTCCCAAACCGCATGGCCAAAACGCTTGCAAACGCCGTCGCCATCGTCCCCAAACCAGGCTTTGAAAACGACATCCAGAAGAACCCCTACATCGCATACGACTGCCTCCGCCTCGCCAACGGCTACGCCATCGTGACGAATGGCTCCCAGACCGATCCCATCGCCGAAAAAATCGCCTCCGGCATGTCGCCGCGGGACGCCCTCGCATACGTCATGCTCTCCATGGACTACGAGCATGACTCGCTGGACACCCCCCGCATCTCCGCCGTCGTAACACCTGACGGTTCAAAAGGCTGGCTTGCAATCGTCCGCAAAGACGCCCTGCTCGTCCGCGAATTCGCCCTGAAGCCCGGCGAAGCCTACTATGTCGCGACTTACGAAAAGAACCGCCCTGCAGATGACCAAAACGAACCGAATTTCACGCCCATGACCGCCGCTGACGCCTGCGATTTCATCCTCGGCACAAAAGGCGGCGTATTCGCAGATTTCGAGAAACCCGTCACCGCCGTCTGCGCCGTCGCCAACGCCGACGGCTCCTTCGAAACCGCCACCAAAGACTTTGCATGAAGATGCGCAAGCTCCGTCTTGCGCATGAAGCCGCGTGTTAAGCACGCGGCTTTTTCCAAAAACATCCTTCCTTAAAACACAAAAAACAGAACAATTCGCCCGACATGAAAATCCCACGCCTTCCAATTTTCGCCCTCTTCCTGTCTTCGGCTCTCATCATCCATGCCGCCACGCTTCAAAACGGGCAGGCTTCATGGGACTTCTCCGACTCAGGCGAACTGAAATCCGTCAAATCCAACGGCGCGACAATTACCCTTACGCCATCGCAAGATGCTTCCATCTGGACACTTGTCCTCCGTGACAAGCAGGGCCGCATCGAAACGCTGACCACCCATAGTTCATCTGAAAAACCGTCCATCAGCCAGCAAGGCCAAAATTTGACCATCACTTGGCAGCACGTCAAAGGCCGTCAAATCAATGCAGACTTGACGGTCACTCTAACCGCCGCCCTCCGCGCCAACGGCGCGACTGCTTGGACTGCCTCCGTCTCAGGGCAAGCCAACGCCTTCCTTTGGAACTTCGCCGCTCCCGTCGCCTCCGGGCTCGCATCGTCAGGAGACCAAGCCTTGGCCATCCCCGAACAAGGCGGCAAATTCGTCAAAAATCCAACCGCCGCCGATTTCCAATGCGACCTTCTTTATCCGTATCCTGCTTCCATGCAATTTCTTGCATACTGGCAGCAACCAGAGAAAACCGCTGATGAGGCCGCTTCATGGCATCCCGCCACGCCACAGGCCAACGGCCTGCTCATTTATGCGGAGGACGCCGCTTGTTCCTTGAAAAAACTTGCCGCCCGCGGCGATGGCAAGGCTCTGTCCATATCCATTCAACAACTTCCCCCCATTTCTGCAAAGGATTGGAATGCAGCACCCAACGTCATCAACTACAAATCCTCCTATCCCGTCGTTGTCGCCCCCTTCCAAGGCGACTGCCTAAACGCTGCCGCCATCTACCGCCAGTGGGCCCTCCAGCATTTTGCAAAACAAGCACAGATTTCTTCTTCACTCCGCGACCTTCCCGCCATTATCACATCCCAATACGAACCCGCAACCGTCATCTCCCATTGGTTTGCCACCCACAAATGGCTCAACCTCCCCCTCCTTTCCCTATACCATAATTATACAATCGCCCCCCACGCCGCCGAACCGCCGCAAATCTTCCCGCTTGACCCGTATTTTCCAATCGCCGTCCAATATGCACAAGATTTTGACGTGACCGTCGCCCCCTGCCTTCAAGCCCGCAAGTTGCAGACCGACTCCGCCAACGCCCCCGCCATTGCAGACAAACAAGCCGTAATGGCCTCCGACGGCACCCCCTGCCTCAAGACCTCCCTGAACCTCTATTCCATGATGGACGCCTGCCCCGTCGCAGACGAATGGCGAACCATGCTCACACAAAACGCACATCATCTTGTCGATGAACAACGCGTTTCAGCACTTTTACTGGAAGAGCTTCTTGCGCCGTCACTTGCATGCTATAATCCTGCGCATAGCCATGCCCTCCACGGCGGTTCGGACACCATCGCCGCCCTGCAAAACGCCCTCCGCGCCATCCGCAAAAACCATCCGTCTGCGGGACTTGTCGCCACGGAAACGTCCGAATGTCTCGTCGGCACTGTCGATGCCTTCGCCACGCCCCTTTGCGAAACGACACCAGACATGTCGCCAGCCCCCCTGTTTGACGCCGTCTATCACGGCCATTGCCTCCTTGTCGGCGCAAATGCAGATTTCACCGCCGATCCAGATGTCTTCTCACGCCAGCTCGCCGCCGCCATCGCAAACGGACACCGCCCTGCCTTCACCAATGACTTGGAAAAAGCGCCTGCCGAAAACGACCGCAACGCCATTCTGGCTCGAAATGCCGTCCAAGCCTTCGACAAACTGCTCGCCATGAATCTGACGGACCTCGCGCCACTCCCCGTCTCACTGCGCCCGCTCAAATCCGAGCTCCCATCCCATCCAATTGACATTCAAATTGATGCGAAATCGCCAACCGTGCGTGCGATTGCATACGCCAATGACAAGACCGCCGCCCTTTTAATAGTCAATTTCACAGACACGGCGCAAAAGCTCCAAATTACGACGAATCCCGTACTGCCCATCGCCTCCGTCGCCACCTGGCCTCCCGTCGCCAACATAGACAAGGCATCGTCCATCAATCTTGAACTGCCCGCCAACAATGTCCAACTTGTCGCATTCTCCATGGAAGCCAATTGGAAGCCCTTTGAGCAGGCCAAACCTGCCCCTGCAAAAGACGTCGAACTGTTCTTCGCGGACAAGGAAAGCATGTACTTCCCATTCAAAGACGGCGCAACCGACACGGAATTATGGAGTTGTGAAGACGGCATCATCGCCCGCAACGCCAAGAAGATGAACGGACTCATGTCCATTACCTCCGAATTCAAGTCCGTCGGCATCCGCAAGGGTCCCTTCTACAGCAATCCTCCAGGCGAAGAGGCCGTCGGCGTCTCGCTCCCGCGCGACCATGACACGCAGCCTTTCGCCGTCATCCGCAAGCTCCCCTTCACGCTGGACAACAAGCCGAATGTCTTCACCATGCTTGCTGACGACCACTGCATCCTGCTCCACGGCCTCATCATCAAAAAAGCGAAATTCAACGCCCCACGTCCAGGCGTGTTCGTCGCACGCATCTGCACGGACAAAGAGAAAAAAGCTGGCGATGTCCAGATCTTCACATCGCAAGATGCTTTGAACAAGGCATTTGAAGAAGAAAAGTTCATTGCGGCATTCTCGTTGGGGTTCGCCGAACTCGATGAATTGACCCTTACGGAAGCCATCAATTTCAATGAATACACCCAAAAGAACTCAGATGAACTCTCAACCACTTGGGAGGATTTCTCCGCCGCTCCAACTATGGAAAAACTCGGCTTCCTCACCCAAGCCGCCTACAATTGGCTCGAAAAGGCCAAATCATGCCCCGAACTGTTCGCCATGGGCGCTCCGGGCTACCGCCTCCTCAAGCAAGTCCAATGCCTCGCCCGCGCCGCCGTCACCTACCATGACCACATGGACATCTCATTCATCGCGCCATATACCGACTGGCTCTTCCCAGGCGTCCAAACCCATGTTGCCATCGCCTACACGCAAGCCCCACAGGCGGAAAAACTCCTTCCCAAAACGAAACTTATGGCTTTGGGTGTTCCAACGGACAACGACATGGATTTCCAACCCATCATTAATAAAGAAGACGATTTCTACCCTGGATATAAAATTACATTGAAAACTGACGCTGTCTGCGACTCGTTGCTGACTGTAGCCGCGTGCCTCCCTGTCACCATCAATGAATCTGAACTCTATATCATTGATTTAGCATGGTTTACGCCACTGAAATCACCTCACAAGGTCATCCCCATGCCATACGCGACCATCTCGCGCCCAGGCTATCCTTCGGCTATCCCCTTCATCCTCTTCAATATGCAGAACAACGAAGCATCCATCCAAATGAAAGCACAGGCTCCCGACGGATGGCGCATCGCAGCCGAACCGCAAATCGCCAAAGTCGATGCACTGGCAAACAATTCTGAAGGCTATTTCACCGTCAACCTACCGCAAAATGCTCCAGAAGGTCAGTTTAAAATACCTGTCACAGGCGAACTTGCAAATGCTCCACTGACCGCCAAAACTGCCGCCATCCATCTTGATATACTCAATCCAGTTCAGCCTGTCGCCCAGCATGCTGCCACTGAAGAAAAAACTCCAATGGTCACAAACCGCAACCTGCTCGTCGGCCTCTATGCGGCGAAAGGCGAACAAATCAGCATCGAAATGAAGAACGACTCCAACAATACCGTCGTCTGGAAATTTTACAACCGCAAATTGGAAGCCGCCCGCCAAGGCGAAATAAAAGCAAATGACAAAGTTAAATTCAGCCTCACCGCCTCCAATGACGCAGATTTCTTCATTGAACTCCTTTCCGCCGGTATCTCCGTCACAGGCACCGCCGCCGTCACGTCCTCCACCCACGCCCTCTCCCAACGCGCTTCCGCCGCCACACCAATGTTCGTAAGTGAAGATCGACTCAACCGTGCCTTCTTTGTCCCGAACAACGCCAAGTTATTCTCGCTGAACATGGAAGACCAGCCAGCCAATGCCTCCGTGACGTTGCTCTCTCCAACGGGACGCAAATTCGAGATGGGTTCTGCACGCCAATTGACCGTCACGCCAAAGGCTGATGAACTCGGCAAACCATGGAAACTGGAAATCAAAAACGCCCTCAATGCCCGCTTCTGGCTTGCGGGCGATGCCATCCCATGGCTGGCAACCTCCACCGACACCGTTTTGAAATTAAAAGAATAATCCATCCTATTATTTCACCCTCTTTCAAAGGACACAACATGGCCAACGCACACTACATCTCCGGAACCCATTGGGACCGCGAATGGTACCGTACTTTCCAGGAGTATCGCCTCCTTTTCGTCAAGCTGGTTGACGGGCTGCTGGACCTCATGGAGAACAACCCTGATTTCAAATATTTCCATTTCGACGGGCAGACCACCGTCCCGCCCGACTACATCGAAATGCGCCCCGAAAACAAAGAGCGCCTCCAAAAGCTCATCAAAGACGGACGCATTCTCGTCGGCCCATGGTTCACCATGCCTGATCTGTTCTGCCCAGGCGCAGAGGCTCTTGTCCGCAACCTATTGACAGGCAAGCGAATAGCGAATGAATGGGGTGTCGAGCCCATGAACGTCGCCTATACGTGCGACATGTTCGGCCATCCCTCCCAGATGCCGCAGATATACAAAGGCTTCAACCTCCCCTACTGCGTTCTCGGCCGCGGCACAAACGAGTTCGACACGCCCGCCTTCTTCAATTGGCGCGCCCCCGACGGCACGGATGTCTTTACATTCAAATTGCAGGACAAGATCGGCTACGGCGCATTCGTCGGAGCACGCCGCATCTTCGAAGCGGGAGACGGCGACATCGAAAAGGCGCGCGCAACGCTGAAGGAATACATCGAGCATGAAATCAACCGCACGAACGGCGACGTCCTCTGTCTCATCGACGCCATTGACCACATGCATCCCGCCGCCGACGCACCGAAATACGTAAAAGAGGCGGAAGCCGCATGGCCCGGCCTCCACGTCGAACATTCCACGCTGCCCGCCTTCTTCAAGGAGGCCGAAGCCACCGCCCATGACGTGCCGGTCCGCCAACGCGAACTCCGTGATCCCGCGCGCTACCGCCACGGCTATCTCTGGCTCATTCCGAACTGCGTCTCGTCGCGCGCACGCATGAAACAGGCCAACGACGAATCGCAGGCCTTCCTCGAACTCCAGGCCGAGCCCCTCCTCGCCATCGCATACGACAAAGGCCTCGAACCAGCCCCGAAGATGATGCTCAACATCGCCTGGCAGACGCTCCTGACAAACCACGCCCACGATTCCATCTGCGGTTGCTCCATCGACCAAGTCCACCGCGACATGATGTACCGCTTCGACCAAGTCCGCCAGCTCGCCAAACAGCTCCGCAACCAATCCTTCGGCGACCTTACCGCACTCTGCAAAGATCTTGCGAAAGAGCCGAACGAGTTCACCGTCACCGTCGCCAACACGCTGCCGCAGAGCCGCAAAGGCCCCGCCATCGTCACCATCGACTTCCCACATGACTGGCCCAACAAATACCACGACGCCTTCCGCTCACAGGCATACAATGCCTTCCTGCTCGAAGATTGCGACGGCAAACCGCTTGAATACCAGATACTTGACATCCAGCCTGAATTCGGCGAACGCTCCCAGTATCTCGCCCTTGGCTGGAGCGAAAATTCACAGGGCGGCCAGCGCTACACGGTCGCCGTCGATATCGATCTGCCCGCCCTCGGCTTCAACTCCTTCCTCGTCAAGCCCGCCCCCATGCTTCACCGCCCCGTCGGCTCCCTCCGCACGGCCCCCAACGCGGCCGCGAACGAATTCCTCAAGGTCACCGTCGAATCCAACGGCACGCTTACCATGCTCGACAAGACGACGGGCAATGTCTATCATGATCTTCTCACCTTCGAAGACCGCTCCGAAATCGGTGACGGTTGGTTTCATGGCCAGACGATGTCCGATGAAATCGCCCTCTCGACCGGCTCTCCCTGCCAGATTTCCGTCGTCCACGACGGCCCGCAGTGCGTCACGTTCCGCATCCAGACCAAGATGAACCTCCCCAAACGCTACAACTGGCATACGGAGCATCGTTCAGATGTGCGCGAAGACCTTCTCGTCGTGTCACTTGTGACGTTGCGCAATCATGCGAAGTCCGTCGAGGTCGAAACGACCGTCCACAACACGATCGAAGACCATCGCTTCCGCGTCCTCTGCCCGTCCGGCGCGAAAAACGCGAAGACATGGTTCGCCCATCATCCGTTCGACTTCACGGAACGCGCCATCGCCATCAATCCCGAAACGCGCGATTGGTCAGAGATGGAACTGCCTGAAAAACCGTTCCTTAACATTCAGGCTGTCGGCGACGGCAAGCAAGGCTTGGCCTTCATTTCCGCCGGCGGCATGCACGAAGGCGGTGTCGTCGATGACGAACTGCGCACAATCCAGACCACGCTCTTCCGCTCCTATCGCCGCACAGTCAATACGCCCGGCGAAAAGGACGGACTCGAACTCGCGGATTTGACGTTCCGCTACAACCTTCGCCCATACGCAGGCGAACTGCCCGCGGCGGACCTTTGCCGCGAAATGCTGACGCTCCATGCGCCGTTGACCTCCCGCTTCTCAGGCAAGACGAAATCCGGTTATCCGCGTCTCACGGGCGAACTCTCTCCAAAGCAGTCATTTATGGAAATGCTTGACAACAAGCTCGTCTTCTCGGCCTTCAAGCCCGCAGAAGATGGCGACGGCCAGATTCTCCGCCTCTGGAACCCCACGGGCGAGACGCTCTCCGAACGCATCCACCTCTGGAAGAAACCCGCCTCCGTCCAGCCCGTCAAGCTCGATGAAACCGCAGATGGCGACGCCGTCACGCCCGCTGAAGACATCATCACCGTCACGGCCGGCCCGCACAAGATCGTGAGCATACGCATTCACTAAGAGCTAAGACATTGCATTCAAAGCGCCTCTGGAGATTTCCAGAGGCGCATTTTTTTGCCGTTCCCCACCACTGACCGCTAACCATCCAATTTCAGCAGCTCTCGCGAAGAGACAATGGCATCAAAATACGAATTCCCACGAACTACATCCGCCAATTCCCCGTCATAGACAAGTGCCGTACGAATGGAAATGCCCTTCTGAATCTTCAAACGGGACACCTTTTCAGCCACTTCGCGTTCCACCTCCTCGCCGATTTGCTTCTGTCTCTTCACCTCCACAATACAAACGGCTTTTCTCGCCTGCACAAGTAAATCAATCTGCACGCCACCCGTCCCGTCTTTTCTTGCCCGCCTTTTATAGGGTGCAACCGACAATATCGGGATTCCTCCCAGATGAAACGCCTCCATCAACGTCATGGCATGGTTGACCACCAGATTCTCAAAGGCAAGCCCCATAACACTTTCCCAGCCTGGAAGCATACTCAACGAAATGAATTCATATTGACCATTCCGTATATTTGCTTCCTCTGGTTCAACATACTTCAAATAAAATCTTGTATAATTGTCACGTATGCGGTACCGAATCTCCTTTGAAAGCCTTCCTGTTTCAGGATTGCATCCATTGTCAGCCGCCAAAAATCCGGCTTCGCATAAATCTTTCAAACTCTCACTCAATGCTCCACCTCGTTCAACGTCAAGCTCTTCCGCAATTTCACTGAGCGTCATGGCCTTTTCCGAAAGACAACGCAGAATTTGCCCTTTCTGTACTGCGCCATCACCGAAAATCTCGCTAAACATAGCCTTGAAATCCTTGAATAATGGACCGTCATGATGGAAAAACAACCGCTTGATGTTTTCATCGGCGGAAAGAGCAGGATTCACATCCTCCAGATATCGCGGCACGCCTCCCGTGACGGACAGCACATCGATGATTTCCCGAACCGCCAACCGTGTGGCCCTCTCCCCCCAAAACTTTGTACATTCCGCCGGCGTTAATTCCCCAAGAACGATATCGCGTGAAAAACGACCGCCAAATCCAGCATTGTCCAGTATGTTCTTGCGAATCCACGATGACACGCTGCCGCAAATGACTAGAATCACGTTGTCATGTTCTTTCAACTCATCGTCCCATGCACTTTTCAAATAGCCTGCAAAATCGTCGTCATAATGCCCCATCCACGATATTTCATCAAGCAACACCAAAGTTCTCGCCGAATCATCAATCGCATCCGACAGCATCCCGAACGCCTGAAACCAATTCTGCGGAACACCAGCCTCATGTCCTGTGCATTTCGCCAGTTTCAATGCAAAATTAATCAACTGGTCGCGATTCGTTTGCTTTCTATGCAACGGCAAACCATCGATATTGATCAATTTCAAATCATTACGCCTGGCAAACTCCTTTATCAATGTCGATTTTCCAATGCGACGGCGGCCACGGCACGCAACGATAGATGATGTGCCTTTCTCTAAAAGCAATGCCAAAGATGCCAGTTCTTTCTCACGCCCAACAAACATCACAACATCTCCATTTTTCTATTATGTGCTGTTTATAATCAAATATAGACATCACAAAAATTTATTTTCTATAAATTCGTGCTATTAATATCACCCTATTTCAAATAATTACAAGGTCAACGTGAAAGAAATCCGTGCATTTCGTGCCTCTGCGCAAAAAAAACGACGGCAACATCCGTCGCCGTAGCTGTCATGAATCATCAGAAATGCCATCCTGTCACAGGCATATTCGCTTAGATATATTCCGCCATCCACTTTTCGACATCGTATGGCGTGATGCCGTCGTCAACATCAAAGATGACGTCGGCCTGCGCCTTTTCGTCAACCTGCTCGCCGCGGGCGCGGATGTGCAGTTGGACAAGATCGTAGAGATTTGGCTTGTGCATCTCAACCAAAGCGCGGCAGACGGCGATGACGCCCTTCGCGTTGTTCTCAAGAGCGATGCAGCTGAACCGTTCCTTCAGGGCCATGTCCATCCAGATGGCCACGCCTTCCTCCAGGTCGAAGATCACGGGCAACGCAATCTTGCTGCGGCATGACAGGTCGATCTTGTTGCGGACGGACGCCGCCTCAAATATCTGGCCACCCTCCGCCTTGTCACGCTCCATCCAGCCGAAGCTGCATTCGGGGAGGTCGCAGAAGGGCTGCCGTGTGAATCCATAGACGTTGAAGGCCACATAGCGGACGCCCGCCGCCTTCGCCTTCTTCAGGTCGATGTCAATGTACTCCGCTGCGCCTTTCGGAGCGTCCACGATGTCGCCACTATGGCAGGAGCCAGTCTGCGCCGAACGGAGGTTCGTGAAAGAGACGTGCTCCACGTATTTCCAGTTCTCGTCCATCATCATGGCGCTCAAGTCGATGTCGGTCCGGCCATACTCGCTGTTCTTCCACCAGATGAAGCCGCGAACGATCTTCGTCTCAGGAGCCCATGGGATGCGGGAGCCGCGCACGACGGTCCGCAGGGCCTTGGAGGCGCTACGTTGGCTGAACGGTACTAGATATTGGCTGAACTGCTCCGACACCCAGACCTTGCCAAGACACTCACGCCTGGCATACTGCCTTACGAGAGCGTTCTCGCAGATTTCCACCATGCGTCGGCTGCTCTCACAAGGAATGCCCGGCAGCTTGTCCAGAATCACGTGTGACTTGGCCATTTCGCCCTTCGGGAAGAACACGCGGATGGGAGAACCATCGGTAATCTCCCTTTCGGCAATGCGTTTCTTTGTAGCCTCGGCCACCGCTTTGGGAATCTCCTTCAGCCAGCGTCTTCCACTTTCAAGCCCATTCCGCTTTTGCTGAATATTCGAAATCAAATAATACAAAGCGGATGAACATTGCCTCTGAATATCGTATTCGACATTCTTCAGTTTGCATTCCGTGTCCTGAATCCGTTGCTCAATCGACGTAATGACGCCTTCCAGTTGCTTGATGCTTGCATACATCGAACGTCCGCGATCCGAAAGTCTGTAACCGCCATTGAATTTCAGGCTGGACGCACCGCCATCATCCGTGCATACTATGCCGACATTTGTCGTAAGATATTCGGCGAGCGATATCAGCGAACGTGCAAAATCATCACCGGCTTCCGCCTTTTCGGCCAATTCCGCATTGATTCTCCGTTTGTCGAAAGTCGATTCCAGCACGGCATTTCTCGACAATATCTGACATCTTTCTTCCTCGTTCTCGTAATCAGCCCGTTTTTCCTCCAACTTGCAACATTCCGTTTCAAGCTGTTCTTTCAGCGAAGCCAATTGATTTGCCAACATCTCCTTCGCCTCGGCGATGGCAGCCTCCATTTTGGCTTTGTCATCTCGAGTAGTTTCCTGTGCCTGCCTCTCCAACAGATTGTCCAGCTCCTTTTGCACCCGCTGCAGATATTCTTCCTGCTTGTGCAAGGCTTCTGCGACCGCCTGTTTGATTTCCGCCTGTTCCTCTGCACGCTTTGCCTGACGCTCTTCAGGCGACAACGACATATCCAACGGCTGGAGATTTTCACAGTGCCGATGCAGGAAATGCTCACGCAACTGAAGGAGCACGCGCGTCGCGACTTTGTCAGCGACAGCCTCAAAGGCATCCAGAATAGGAGCCGTGTCAGCGGCACGGCGCAGCATCAGGTCGATCGTTCTTGCAAACTCGCCCGGACGCTGGCCCATCAGACGAACGGCGGTTGCGAAATCACCGTCCATACAGGCGGTATTGAACTGACCTGCAAAGGTCATCGGAATATCACCACCGCGCAGTTTCATGTAGGCCGCATTGACTTTCTCAAAGCGCGGGTAGTCGCCGGGATGCAAAGCCTCGCCCAGGCGGAGCCATGTCTCGCGGCGGCGTGCCATATTTTCCAGAAGGCATGTGCAACCTTCCAGAAGCCTCAGCATGGCCTTGCGGTCACTGCGCGAAAAATGCCCGAAACGCGGATTTTCAGCCAGCGATGCATCGCATCCGCTCAAGACGGCAGCCAAACGCAGGACATCCGTCGGATTACAGAATTCATCCGCATGCCTGTCAGCATACTGCTCCAGGGAGATGCCACTTTCTGTCACGCAGAGATTGGCCAGGATGGCCGAGTTCTCCTTGAAGACGGGCTTCGCCGGAATAAAGTCCTGCGCATCCTCGAAATTGTGGAAGAAGAACCGCAGGTCGTCTTCGTCCGTCGCGGAGATGGACGTCGCCGCGTTCATCAGCAGGCGGAACATCTCCTTGAACTCGTCCAATGTGCCCAACTTCAACTGCTTCAGGCTTTTTGGCATGAAGACGCCCTCCTTGCGGCGGGCATGCTCTGTCATCGTACTGTCAGGCATATATTTCCCATCACTCAGGTAATGGAGTATGGCGTTGATGAACAACTCGGCGGCCGAAGCCGTCATGACTTGTCTCGGGAAGCCAGGATACATGGGGCTGTACTGCAACTTGCCGTCATATTCCGGATCATTGGTCAGAACCGTTTTGATGACGCGAGTCGCACGTGCGAGACAAGTTGCCACCGAGTCTTCGTCGCTGTTCCGCAGGCGTTCGATATCCTCCTTGCGGAACATATATCCGAGGCACTCCAAGTTGCGCAGTCCAGTCGCCAACAAAGCCGCATCACATGTCCCTTCACGAAGGTCGATGTCCAGGATTTGCTGTCCGCGGCGGAAGAAAATCTCATTCATTTGGTCGGCAACTGCATTCGTAAACATGGTTTCACCTCTCTTGTTATATGATTGATATTCATTGCTAAATGGAAGGCCGCTTCGGACATGGGATGGTGGGGCTGTTATCGCCATTGCTGGGACACGATGATAAATTTTGGGAATAGAAGGAAGCCATGGCATTGCCGCCCCGCCCCCATGCCCGAAACGGCTGAAGCGTACTACAGAAGCCTCTGTGTACAGGGGGGCAAAGTGGATATCGTCATTGCTAGGATACGATATGGCGGATGAATAAAATAGAAGGAAGCCATGGCATTGCCGCTTTGTCCCCCTGTGCACAGAACCAACTGAAAGTTGTACCGCTTCGGCTGACAGTCTTTTTGATTGCCAGGCCATTCCGGCGACCCCTCGCCGTTACGGCGGTCTCCCGCCGTTGTTGAAGGAGTTCTTTCACCACGCAAATCAGACTCAAGGTAAGGGAATGACCTGGCAATCAGGGTCAACTGTCAGCCGAAAGCGGCTTGTTGTACAGGATTGGCGCTTGCCACGGCTAGACCATTCTATCCGCTTCCGCGGTGCGCCGCCAAGTCGTCCCCTTGATTCATCTTGCGGAACCTGCGTCGTTCAGGGAGCATTTCTGATGTTCATGTTTTCAAAGAGCCGCACATCATTTCTGACGTACAGTTATTATACGACAAACACCATGCCAACTTTTCATGAAACACAATCTTATGCTTGAAAAAAACATCAACAAGCATAAAAATGCGATTTTTTCCCCACTAAAAGTGGTGTGTCGGCAAATCGTCCCCTTGATTCATCTTGCGGAACCTGCGTCGTTCAGGGAGCATTTCTGTTGTTCATGTTTTCAAAGAGCCGCACATCATTTCTGATGTACAGTTATTATACTGCAAACATCATGCCAACTTTTCATAAAACACAATCCTATGCTTAAAAAAAATGTCATCAAGCATAAAAATGCAAATCCCCCCCACTAAAAACAGCAGGAGGGATTATCATAAAATATAATTATTTATAATTTTAGATAAAAAATAGAATTTTTAATGTTTCTTGCACCTCTAGCACCTCTATAGCACCTTTTTCAATACCTCTTCACAATAATGGCAGCTTTCGCAATGGTGGCCGCAGCGGGAGGTCTTCTTGAACCAATCCTTCGGGAAGCGGTCGTTGTGAATTACAGGATAGGATGCGGGATGTTCGTGCATCGCCTCCAGAATGTCGCACAGATTTCCATCCCAACGACCATCACAATAGGCCTGGACGATGTTCGACAGCGACTTGTTCGTACGCGTCGCCAGCCTCATGGAATCGAAATAATAGGCATAATGACGCATGTCCTCCGGACGTATCCACATCCCTTGCAACATTTTAACTCGATTTTCAGGCTTCGCCCAAATTCGCTCGCACGGAGCTGCATCGGCATTCTCCACACGTTCAATATCCTTTGACGAATCCAGCAGGAAATCCTGTTCATGCGACTGCACACTACCATGATAAATGTAATATGGACATGTATAAAGGCACGCATTGTTCGGCACGATGTGCAACGTCTTGTTGTCGTGTTCATCGCACCATTTGCGCATCTGCTCAATCTTCGCCAAATCCCGCACTGATTCGTATCCAATATAATATCCTGAAAATACATCACTTGTGAAATCAAGTTGTCGGACATCCATGAAATGCAGCTCCTCGGAAGCGCGAATCTTGATAGTCGAATCCATCTTCCGCAGACACTCGGCAACCGGGAAGGAACTGGTCGTCACGGCTTTGATGCGGATATGCTTGCTGACACTCTGCAATGTCTCCACAACATGGTCAACAAGCGCCGTGGAAGAATAATTCGCTCCATAGCACGAGGCATCGAAGCAGACGACAGCGGAAAGCCCTATTTCACGAATCGCATCCAAATCCATCATAAAACGAGTGACTTTTACTTTCCACTCCTCGCCCATAGACTTGCCCCAAGCACCATAATAAGTTGGATCACAGGGCATTGTGAAATAGACCGCCGCCACGCGCTCAGCATATTTCCGCAATGTCGGCAGAAGCCCTTCGTCATCCATCTGATAACCGACTTCACATTTCAGCTTCCGATTGTCAATCAAGCTCAGCAATTTGTCGATGAAACCTAACATCGTCAGCCCTCCTTTTTGTCTTCCACAGGCTTCTCGACAACCCGTTCGAAGACGGATTTGCAGTAGCCGCAGCTTTCACAATGATGTCCGCAGTGCATGGTCTGCTCATACCAGCCGTCAGGGAAGCGGTCGTTTATGATTTGCGGGACGAATGGCAATTTCGAATAGTCCATCTCTAACAACGGCAACAAGTTGCCATGCCATTCACCTTCGCAGTAGCCTTGGATGATGTCTTTGATTCGCGGGCTGATGCGGCTCGCCAGCTTAACGGTCTCGAAATATCCCGAAACCTTGTGCAAATCCTCAGGACGTATCCACGTGTTCTGTAACAGTACAGGCAGATTCTGCGGTTTCATATAGACGTCGCAGCACGGCGACGGTCTCCCATCTTTATAAACCGACGGCATTTGCACCGTCTCCTCGCAATGCGACGTATAGCTCATGTGGGTTATATGGAAAGGGCATAGATACAGGCAGCCGCTGTTCGCCAGCAGATGCAACGTTTTTCCATGTTCATCGCACCATTTGCGCAACGCCTGTATATGCGCCAAATCGCGGTTGTAGTCGCGCTGCATGTAAAATCCGTCAAACTGTTCAGATACGGCTTCCATCTGTGGAATCGTCCCGATCTGCATCGTCACGGATGAACGCACTTTTATGGTCGGAAAATTCCTTTTAATGTATTCCGCTATGCCTGGATGCAGCGTCGTCACCGCCTTCAAATCTATATGCTTTCCGACAGCTTCGATACTTGCCCCGACATGCTCCAACAATGCCTTCGACTGCGTCATTGCCCCATAGCAGGCTGAATTGAACAGCAGCACGCCGGAAACACCAAGCGATTTCAAACGGTCCAAATCCGCAAAAAACGCATCACGAATTTCTTCGCGGCTTTTCGACTGCATCGTATAGCCCGCAGGAGCACGTCCGCTCATATCGCCTGGCATAGCAAAATAGACTTCCAATATCACATCACGATACTTGGAAATGACCTCTATCCAGTCATCCGTCGTCATTTCACCGCCCATCTGGTAACCGATGGCGAACTTGCGCCCAACTTTCGACAGTTTTGTTTGTCCTTGATTTTCAGTCATTCATCGCCTCACTTGCCTTGAAAGTCCAAATCGCCAGTCAGACGGAAACGCTCCCCTACGCGTTCCAATTGGAACGTCCTGCCAGGAAACGCCTCCTCCAGCGCCATCGGCAGCAATTTCCAAATATCATCCAGAATTTCAGCCTTCATGGACGGTGACGGTGGCATTGTGCTTCCAGTCAACAGCTCAATGATATAGCCCGGCCCACTACCGCTTGAATACCCTAGCGTGAATTTCGAATCAAGTCCGAACACGCCGTCGTATTTCGGATTCGCGGCCCTTCCCGCAGCAGGACGACTCGCCTTCCGCACAAGAAGCGGGCCATACTTGCTTTCAAGCTCCCTGTCTATCGAATCCAACGCCGATTTTAGCGCCAATTCCCATTTTTCCAATTCCGTCAATGCCATTGTCTAACCTCATATCTCCCTTTCCTCCTGATACTTTCATCTTCCTTCCCACCTCCTGCGGCGCTATTGTTATTCTGCGAAAACACTCAGCTCATGGATGGACCAGAACCACTTGTCCGTCTGTTCCGTCAACGAAATCTTCACGAATTTCGCAGGGAATTTCAGAAGCATGATGTTTGTCACAGCACCGCTACCATTGCCCATGCCGACGGGCCCTTTCCAATCCTTTCCATCCATCGACACATCCACGCGGTATCCCACGGGGAAATCATTGGCGGATTTTGTGGAATCCAGCACGAGCTTCCTAACTGTCATGACTTCAGGCAGTTCAATCATGAACCAATCGCCGACGGCCTGCATGGCGTTCGTGTCCCAACGCGTATTCGCATTGCCGTCAATCGCGTTTTTAACATTGCCGTTCCCCTTGCTGGCGGACAACTTGAGCTTCGCGTTGTCGATGCGCGCTCCCGCATCCGCAGGAATGCCGTTGATCTGCATTTCGCAGATGGACCAGTACATGTTGCCACGACCTGTCTGACAGATCTTGATGTAGCGACCGTAGGCGTTGGACAGCTTCAGCAGCATGTTGCGGTCGCCGCCTTTTCCTTCCAGGACGGGCTTGCCCCAGTTGCCTGTGTCTTCGGAGACATAAATCTTGTACTCCACGGGAAAATCGTTGCCTTCATCACCAGCAAATAGTTTGATTTCAGTGATTTCCGTCGAATATCCCATGTCTATCTGGAACCATTCGTCGCCCGCCTGCGCCTTGCCGCTGGTCCAACGGGTCTTGCGGTTGCCGTCGATTGAATTGCGGACACTGCCGTTGCCGTGGGAAGCCATCATCTTCATGCTCGCACCGTTCAGACCATTCATGATGCGCGTCGAAGACAAGACCGCTTCGTTAGCCAGCTCGGGCGTGTCCAGATAGCTCATCGCCAATTTTAATGCTTCAGGATGAAGCAGATAGCCAAGACCGTTGATCAGCGATCCTTTTTCCTGTGGGTTCTTCGCCAAAGCCAAAGCCTCTTTGTAAAGTTCAAGCGTCTTTTTGACGGGACGCGGGCTCGGCAATGCAAGCAACCGCGCATACCCGCGCAACGCCAACACCTTATGCGCCGGCGTTGCGGCATCATCGCGGCTGATGCCGCGCAACGTGTCCAGCGGTTCGGATGTCGGCCATTCGCCAAGAGCCATAATCGCGATGCGTTTCACGGCAACGTCGCCGCTCGCACATTCCTTCGTCAAAATAGGCAGCGCACTGCTGTGCGCCAATTTGCCAAGTGCCTCCAACAGAGCGACTCGTGGCTGCCCCGACAAATTGTTCTGCAAGGCCGTGATAATCGCGTTCGACGCGGCCGCCTGGTCTTCTGCACGCTTACCGATGTTAATAACTAAATTTTTTAGCTGCGTCCTTTCAGAGGAGCCGCTGACTTTCGTCAACAAATCGATGACGGACGGCAAATCCTTCTCGCCAGCCACCAGCGACAATGCCGCGACCGCTTCCTTGCGGACTTCCTTGTCTTCCGATAACACGTTCGTTTCCAACATCGAAACGGCACCCTTGTCCAACCGTCCACCCACTGCACGAATCAATTCAGCGCGGAACGCCGCATCGTTCGCCGCATTCGCCGCTTCCGCACGGATTTTCGCATCTACGGCTTCGCCGACCATCCGATACAACGCATGACGAGCCTGATTCTTGCGCACACCTTCGCCATCGGCGGAAAGTTTGGCCAACGGCAGCACAGAAGCCGCGCCGCCAATCGCTTCCAATGTCCGCGCCGCCGTCATGGCGACTTGGTCGTTCTTGCTTGCCAACTGACGGATCACATCCGACTCGAATGCCGTTGACTTGGAGGCTGCAATGGCATCCATGACAAAGCAAACGGCTTTCGGCGGCAGCGTATCAATGGATTTCACAACAGCTTCCAACGCGCCGTTGATTTCGGGCAAGACTTGTGCAACGGCCGCCGTCATCATGGCATCGCCATTCTTCAAAGCATCTAAAATCTGCGTTTTGTCCGCCTTCGCACCGTCAGCCACGAAAGCTTTGGCCTGAGCAGCCGCCTTGATGTTGGACGGGCAGTCCGCCGCCGCCAGCAACGCCTTGCAGGCTTCCGCACAATCCGCCGCAGACAACGCACCAATGGCATCGCCAAGTCCTATCATAATATCACGGCGGACATCACCTTTCGAAACAGGCAACGCCACAGCCAAAACCTGCGCGGCTTCCTTCGTGCCGATCATGCCGATGGCCTGCGCAACGGCTCCGCCATTCTTCTCTTCGTTCAAATATTTCGCCAACGGCGCAACAGCCGCCGCAGTTTTTCTGCGGCCCAATGTCAAGGCGATGGCAGCGCGTTCGCGTGAAACACCATTCAATGCGAGAATCAATACATCGTCTGCCTTGGCATCAGGAATGCGTTGCAAAGCATACAACGCCATCACCGCCGTCCGTTCATCGGCAATCTGCTTCGCAATCACAGGAATTTCCAACGTCCCGCCGATGCGCGACAACTGCCGCAAGGCAAAATTGCGAGCATCAACCGTGCTTTCACCATGCAAGAGACCAGCCAAAGCGGCAGCCAACTGCTTGGCGCGGGCTTCCTGCCCGGGAGCCTCTGCATCATTCACAAGTCGTTCAATCTGTCTTGCTTCCGTATCGTCAATGGTATATTGGTATTTCATCAGCTTGGCGATGATATCTTGCAAGCCGCGTGCAAAGCCGATCTGCGCCGTCATTGCATTATAGGCATCATCAACAACGTTGCTCGGACGTTCATCGCATTTTAGATCGCCTGCGCAATACTGCACGGCATCCAGCATCATCTGCATCATGCCTGGATTCCAGAATGTTTCATGGCGATGGCCGAATCCGATATAGACGACGCGTCCTTTGCCGTAGTTCTTCAGCCAAGCCAACGCGAAATCGCCGTCTTTGCGGCGGATTTGGTCGCCTTTGTTCATATTCGTGCGCGTAACATCCAACCGCATGAGAATGCGCTGTTTGTCACGGCTGTACGGCTCCTTCACCTGATAGATTTCTTCATTGATGGAGAACGGGACGCCGCGCCAGCCGCGCATCAGCGGATGACCTGCATCAACTAATTCCACGCCAACAGTTTCGCTCCATGGATGCAGGTTGAAATAACCGCCCATCATCTCGCCGTATTCCGGCCATGTATAAAAAGCATCGATGGCCGCATGAATGCCGAAAACGCCTTTTCCTTCCGTACGGACAAAATCCAGAAGTCCATTGCGAAGGCGCATTTCGCGGGCCTCCGCCTCGTCGCGCTCCTTGCCGGCGGGCATTTTCGCGTAATCGACTCCGCCAATCGGCAGACGGCTCGTGTTGTTGTTCAGGAAAATGACATCAAATTCTTTCAGATGTTCGGGCTCGAACGCATTCGCGTCATCCGTCACTTCCTTTACCGTGAAGGCTCCCGTCGTTTCGCCGATAATCTGCAACGCTTTCGTGGCAAACGGGATGGACGTGTGGTAGAAGCCTTTTGTATCCATATAGACCAGCACGTTGCGAGGCTTCGCGGGCTTCACAGTCGCGACTTTCGGGCTGGCCTGTTTCATGCGGGCGATTTCTGCTTCGCTCGGCTGCGGCTTGTTGTCCTGCGCATGCCCAAGCAACGCAAGAACCATCAACGACGCTATCATGAACTTTTTCATAAGTTTATTCCTATTTAAGTCATTAATCATTAATCATTAATTTAGACGATCCACGGCGCTCTAGACGGTTTCGTCATCAGACGGTCCGCCTCCGGATCGTTGACGAAATGCTCATTGACGGGATCCCAATGCAACGTGCGGTCCAGACGATAGCAGATGATGCCCAAATGGCAGACGGTCGAACTGCGGTGACCGACTTCAGGATTGCAGATGCACTGGCGACGTTCGCGCACGCAGTCGAAGAAGTTGTTCCAATGATTATTGCTTTCGTACAGATGGATGTCGTCCGCGCCCCACTTCGTGCGGATCAAATCTTCTGGTTCAGTCATCAGATAGCCGCGGTTGACGCAGACACGGCCTTTTTCGCCGATGATTTCCAAACCAGCCTCGCCAGGCTTCGCGCCGCCGCGGATCATCTTCGCGCCGTTTGCATAGACGTAAGTCAGGCGGTTGTATTCAGATTCGCGCGGCGGAATGATTTTCACGGGACCGGAATCATCCATGCCAAGCGCCCACTGCGCAATGTCGAAATGATGCGCGCCCCAGTCGGTCATGCCGCCGCCGTCATAATCGGAATAGCGCCGCCAATTCGGGAAGGTCGCCCAGTTGTCGAAGGGGCAGAGGATTTTGTTGTAGCCTCGCCATGGGGCGGGGCCGAGCCAAAGATCCCAATTGATGGTCGGCGGAATCGGCTCCGATGGCAGATAGCACGGGCCGGACGGATCCGCCACGTTGTTGATGAATATCTCTTTCACCTTGCCAATACGACCGTTACGAACAAGTTCGCAGGCCAGGCGAAATTTCGCGTCCGAACGCTGCTGGCTGCCGTTCTGGAAGATGACATTGTACCGTTTCATGGCATCCACCATGGCACGGCCTTCGTGGATGGACAGTGTCATCGGCTTTTCGCAATAGATGTCCTTTCCAGCCTTTGCCGCCATGATGCTCATGCAGGCATGCCAATGGGTCGGCGTCGCGATGAGCACAGCGTCGATGTCCGGCCGTTTCAACATCTCACGGAAATCTTCATACGTATCGACGGGACGCGCCGCATCGCCAAAACGCTGTTTATAAGCATCGTTCACAATGTCTCTTGCGCGATTGAGACGAATGCTCTCCACATCGCACAACGCCATGATGCGAACGTCTGCGCGATGCATAAGATGGCGGACATGGCCGATGCATTGGATGCCGATGCCGATGACGCCCATGCGAATTGGCGCGTAGGTCGTCTCCGTCGCCTTTACATCCCATGCCTCTGCCTCCGCTCCATGCACCATGTTCGGAAGCATGGCCGCTCCCGCTGCCGCAATTGCGCTGTTTTTCAGAAAATCACGTCTGTTCATGTCTTTCCTTTTTTTGAGATGATATGTTGAATGGATATTTGTATTTCATTAGACAAAATAATCAACATACCTTATTTTATAGAAACTGCAAAAAACTTTGTTGTTTTTTCTGTATTCTTGCATTGCATGAAGCCATTTCTTTTTTCCATCCTGCTGTCATTCACCGTCATCCATTCCCTCAAAGCCGTGCCTTCCCCACAACAGGCATGGACAGACGGTTTTTGGCAACAACTTCCTGAAGAAGAAGAACTTGCAATTAATTCAACTACAACAAAAATCAATAAACAGTCTGTCAAACTGCCACCCGGCGCCCTTCTCCCCTGCCCTTCCCAATATTTTTTCCACCTCGACCGTACATCTTGGGCCGTCTCCCTTTTAATCCTTCTGACAATGGCCACCTACGCCGCCTTTCAATTTTACCGATGGCATCAGCAGCCCCGCCGTTGGCGGCAACGACGCGCACGTAATGAACTCCGTGAATGGCTTCGTTCCAATTCCAATGAACTCCCCCAAAAATATTTCTTCACCTTCCTCCGCGAAGCGTTCGACCGTCCTGATTGCACCAATCTTCTCCAGCTCGCAGATTCCTTGGAGAAAAAACACCCCGACTTCGCCACCGCCCTCCGACAGCTTGAGCACGATCGTTTCTCATCTGCAACTATCTCATCAAAAACACTTTCCGAGTTTCGGAAACATTTGGGCAAGTTGCTGACGATCACCCTTCTCCTTTGCCTGACCTCCTGCTACAACCTTTTCCAACAGCAATGGCGCGATGCCGTCCAGCTAGCCAACAACGGACATCTCCAAGAATCTCTCGACATTTTTCTGGAACTCTCCCATCAACAATCCTCCTGGCAGCTTTCCAGAAACATCGCCTTTCTTTACAGCCATCTCGACTCTCCACAGGAAGCCGCCGCATGGAACGCTCACAGCCAAATCCAAATGGCAGCATACGGCCACGGCAAGCCGTGGTATCTCCATTATGCGCCAGAAATCCTTCTCCCGCTGACTCTTGCATGTCTATGCTTAGCGTTTTCATGCCACTACAGGCGTTTATTTTGTCTTACGTTGTCGTTCATCTGCTTCATTTCATTTATCACGACTGTCCAGCCACGCTTCAGACTTGCGCACCAAGTCATCGTCTCGGCCCCGTCCGCCCTCCTGCCGATTCCTGACACGACAGCCTCCCCTGCTGTTCATTTGATGGAACTGCCCGTCGGCACTGTAATGTCCATTGCAGGAAAAACAACTATAAGCAATTGCATTCAAGTCGAATACAATCACACGCACGGATGGTTCCCCAAGCAGAATGTTCTTTTTTTCATGCCGCAATGAAAAAAAACTCTGAATTTGATTTGTTTTTTGAAAAAGCCGATGTAATTTATTTACATCAACACGCCGGAGTGGCGGAATTGGCAGACGCGCTGCGTTCAGGTCGCAGTGGGAGCAATCCCGTGGGGGTTCAAATCCCCCCCCCGGTATCAGATGTAAGAACAAAAAAGCCCCAAAGTGTCACTTTGGGGCTTTTTTGTGCCTCGGGCTCCTATTCATCCCTTCGTTTTCAATCGTAAACGATACGGGATGGCGGCAAATGATAAAGAATTAAAAAGACTTTTGCCGATGAAACACATCGAACTCTTGACATCGGGGAACTTCACGGTTCATGTCTTTCCGAAAACATTCTGCCAGAATCATTAATCACCGACATCGACAATGCCGTCTCGCAAACGCTCGCTTCTAGTTCGTCCGTTTTCTTCGATGCAGCGATAATCGATTCCATCCTCTGTGCATTATCTACGCCTCGACAAGAAATGCGATTTCAGAAGAAGGCCGTGACTGGAGACTTCGAGACCAACGACGGCAGAACGGAAAAAGGATGACATCGTTCACATGGACAAAGTGCCAAACATCTGCTCTAAATGCAGCAAAAAGATGGATAGGACACATTTGAAAGATATAATCAAATATTGAACCGGCAAAAAATTCTCGTCAGCGCGAAACAGATACATCTGAATTTATTGCGCTACTCTTTTAAAGTCTGTCAGCCATTGGGAATCTTACGATTTTTGATGATTTTCAATGACTTTTTTTGATTCTTTATGATTTATTATGACTATTGTTTTATGGATTTTTGAGTATCTTTTTGATTGCTTGAATATTCTCTTTTATATGCTATAGTATTTTCACGTGCAATCGGTTTGATTTTTAAAAGATATTGATTATACTATAAATAAAGAACGGAACAAATGGGAAACAAGGACAAATCAACGAAGACGTTGATGAGGCGACGGAGAGAATTCACCGACGCATTCAACGTGCTGTTCAGGCGGGCGGGGCTGGCGGTGGACATGGACGGCATGGAGGAGAGGGACACGGTGCTGACGGCCTCCGTCGATCCAAGCGAGCTGCGGGGGGAGTGGGTCGAACGTGCCAACGACGTGGCGTACGAAGCCGTCGTGCGCAGCGTCAGCGGGACAGACTGCGTGCTTCTGTGCGTGGGGAACCAGTCGGAGCTGGCGTACGACATGCCATTGCGGAACATATTCTCGGCATGCCTTCAATGGATAAAATACCATGGCAGGCTGAAGGAGAAAAACCAGCAGGCAGGAAAACTGAAAGGCAGAGCGGAGTTTCTTTCGGGAATGTGCGAGGATGACCTCCTCCCGCCAGTCATCGTGTTGGTGCTGTACCTGGGGTTGAAGCCCTGGACGGGGCCGACGCGCCTTCTGGACATCGTCGATGTGAAGACGCCTGAACTGCGGCAGTTCATGGCGGACTGCCCAGTGAACGTAGTGTCTCTTATCGATCTAACGAAGGAGGAACTGGCGAGCATGCGGTCGCTTCTCCGCCCTCTGGCGAAATTGCTGCAGACGCACGGCGATAAGGACGCCCTGAGACTCGTAGTGGAGGAGGACCCTATGTTCCACGACGCACCTGCTATCCTCTACAGAGTTTACAACGAACTGACCAATTCAAATCTACGAATACCTGTACAAGAGGAGCATAACAACATGAGCAAGGCATTGGATGATCTTAAAGAAGAAGGCAGAGAAGAAGGCAGAGTGGAAGAACGCGAAAAAAGTATTCATAATGTAATCAGCTCATGCCGTAGGCAGGGCACTCCTGTTGAACAAATTCTCAGACTTGTCATGGATAGCTTCGGTTTGTCGCAAGACCAAGCGACCACTTATCTCATGAATCCTGACAATTAAATGCCTTTCCAATACATTTACATCTTTTAAAAGCCATACAAGAAGAAATCCATATATTCAACACTTTCCATCTTGACACAATCATTTCCATCAATACAAAACCATTTAATTATATATAAAAATAAAAAACACATTCAAAACAAAATATAATCCAACATTCAGCGTTCAATGAAGCGGTTTGATGATATGTCTCAATTGTTGATTTTGGAGTGAGAAAACGGAGACAACAATGGACGTATTGGCTTATATTGATGCAGGGACTGGCAGCATGCTGTTGCAAGCCTCCATGACGGCAATTGTCGCTTGCGCACTCTTTTTCAGACAAATAAAGGGATTCTTCAAAAAACTTTTCTCCAAAAATGAAGCTACTAAAGGCTGCAATATGAAGAAATAATGCCTATGCAGCCCCTTGCATCTTCATTCAGAGACCCATGTTCCCATGTCTGCCTGCATGATGGACACTATTATCGTGTCTTTTCACAACGTGGAATGGCTGATTTAAAAAAATTCGTGGAATCCAGCCTGGGGGAAGAACTACTAGCAGCAGGAAAGTTGGTAGGATATGAAATCCAACGACTTGACGATATTTCCGCCATCATGGAATTGGAAACCATTCCATTCATCAGCTATCCATACGAATGGTGTTTCGCACAGTTGCGGGACGCCGCACTGCTAACATTGGAAACAACAAAGGCCGCTCTTCGTCATGGCATGATTCTAAAAGATGCAAGTGCCTACAATGTCGCATGGAAGGATGGTCGCCCCTTATTTCTCGACCATGGTTCGTTCACCATTTACGAAGAAGGTCGTCCATGGCAGGCATACAAGCAGTTCATCATGCATTTCCTTGGGCCGTTGATGCTTTGCAAGTATTTCGACGCCAGACTATTGTCGCTTCTAGCAACACATCTTGACGGAATCCCGTTAGATTTGCTGAGCAAGATGCTCCCTCTGTCCAGTCGGTTTTCTCTTTGTGCCTTGCTTCACATTCATTGGCATACTAAAATGGATTCCAAGCATTCGCAAACATTTAACCGCCAAGCGACTGCCAATGCAGAAATATCAAAGAAACGTCTTGTTGAGTTACTGAACTATCTGCATGGCAGCATTTTGGACATGAAGCCCAGCCATTCCAGCACAGAATGGGAAAACTACTATGATGAAACAAACTATAGCGCCATCGCCCAAGAAATGAAAAAGCAAATCATTGAATCCCACTGTACACGGTTAAAGCCCAGACGCGTCATTGATTTAGGGGCCAACAACGGCCTGTATTCACAACTTGCCGCCCAATATGCCAACAACGTCATTGCAGCCGATATCGACTGCAATGCAGTGGAAGCACTTTATCTAAAACATAATACAAAGATATATCCTCTTGTGCAAGACTTTAGCAATCCATCTGCTTCATGCGGCGTGCTTTGCTCTGAACGCAACAGTTTTATACAAAGGGCGCACGGCGATCTATCAATGGGGCTAGCATTGGCTCATCACCTGCGAATCGGTGGCAACTGGACTCTCAATCAGATTGCGGAACTTTTCAGTTCAACAGGCGAAAACAGCCTAGTTGAATTCGTGCCAAAAGAAGACTCTCAAGTACAAAAGCTTCTGCAAAGCCGTGAAGATATCTATGACGACTGGAGGCTTGAGACATTTATAAAAACTTTCAATCAACGTTTCAAGACCTGTACTGTGGAACCAATTGCAGATTCGGCCCGAAGCATGATTTTCTGCTCAAAGGATTGACAGACAATGGAATCGAAATTCAAGCAAATCGCCGATGTCTGGTTTCCAGCCTTCACACTGACACTTGCACTATGGGTGCCTTCCCTGACAATTTACTGTCATTGCGCGGCGTTTTTCACCTTTACGCCACCTCATTTTTTGATGTTGACAGGAAAAGTCGCCATTCCGTTCGTGCTTGGCCTGGTTGTGCTTCTCTACATGCTTCGCAAATGGCATCATCATGACAAAGTTATTCTGACCATGCTGATTCTGATTGTGCAAGTCTGGATACAGGGAGAAGTGTTCGGATGCTTTTATCACAAGGTAAGTGTCACAGATGTATGGCGAAACATGGATGATTGTTGGCTTGGGAGCATCTTGATGGTTGTTAGTCTGCTATTTATCTGGCTGATGATTCGTTTCAAACATTTTTTTATGGGAAATCGGACTCGTATTCTCCTTTGTCTTGTCTGCTGGCTGATGTTTTCCATCGTATCTGCCATAAGATCCTACCAAATGCCACCATACGATGACATGAACTATCTAATCGATGAAAAATTCAAATATGATTTTGCCAGTCAAGACAACGTCATCGTGGTGATTGTGGATTGCATGGGCAAACGACTCTTCAATGAAATGGAGCAACAGTTTCCCGATGTCATGGAAGATTTCACAGATTTCACACGATTCGACAATATGTTGAGCGACAAACCGAAAACTGGCATGGCCATTCCCGGCATGTTCACGGGAATCATTTATCCAGGCAGCATCAATGATTTTGGCAAGCGCCCCCATGCACTATGGCTCAACGAGTGCTTCAAAAGCCCTACGTGCATCTTCCCAAAGCTACAGCAACTTGGATACCGCTGTGAATGCTATCCGCTTATCGCCCATATCATCAGCCTATCAACTGGGGCATTTGTCAATATAAAATTCCACAAATACTATGTCGATGAAGACTATATGGTATGGTTGAGTTGGCGGCAACGGATGTTGCCCATGCTCTTCAAAGCGTTCTGTGGAGTAACTCTCAAAGACAAGCCATTGCTTGTTCCTGGCATGGACCTCCATACGAAAAATCCTGACAACCTGCTCAATGATCCACTTTTCAGACAACGTATCATGAATGATTTCCATATCGGAAACACGGAAAAATGCTTCAAATACTATCATCTGTTTGGAGCCCATGAACCGCTTGCAACAGATGAAAATCTGAACGATATTGGGCCGGAAACAACGAGAGTCCAACAATTAAGGGGAAGTTTGAAGGCAGTTCAAGCTTTGCTGTCCCAACTGAAAACCCACGGCCTGTACGACAGGTCGATGATTGTCGTCACAGGAGACCATGACGAAAACTACGAACCAGAAATCGCAACATTCATCAAATTGCCTGGACAACATCAAGAGGCCATGACCGTCATTTCAGAAACAACTCATATAAAGGACATTGGACAATCCATTCTCGCGGCTTGCGGCATTGAAAAGGAAAAGGATGTGCTGTTTTCCCACAAAATTCAGGGAAAAAAATGGTCTTCTAAAGAAAAATAATTGATGGGATGTTGATTTGTTCATGCCACCATATCAAATATTCCACAAAAAAAACACAATATATATTTTGACTTATTTGTATTCAAATATATAATGTTATGAATACCATTGTTTCAAAAACAGGCGGATTTGTAACAAATCCCCTATAGACGGAGAATATTGTATTGACAGGAACGAAAAGGGAACTCAAGTCATCTGCAGGCATTTCAGCCGCTCCGTCAGACAGATTCAAAACATGACAACATTCATAAGATCATAAAAAACAGGAACAAACAAATGCCAACCATCGACGACTACAAGAATTTCTTCACCAACATCCGCAAACAGACCGGCCTTGACATGCTCGTACCGGATGAGGATGGCCTCCTCACCTTCCGCGTGGACGACGAATACACCATCAACCTCCAGTTCATTGAAACCACGGGTAAAATCCTCTGCTTCGTCGAAGTCACCACGATTCCATCGGAAGCGGGCGTTGCCGTTTACCGTGACATTCTCTCAGGCTCCCTTTTTGGAAAGGAGACGGCCGGCGGCTATTTCGCTCTGGAAGAAGAATCCAACACCATCATCTACAACTATTTGTTTGACTTCGACAAGGTGGTCGCCGATCCGGAAGCTTTTGTTGAAACACTGGAAAACATCCTGCAACTTGTTAATGTCTGGGCAGACCGCATCAACGGCAACCAAGGAAACGAAGATTCGGAAGAAAGTACACCGTTCGTAAATCCCGCACAATTGTCCAATATGTTTTTCCGACCATAAGAAACAACTATGCCCATTACTCTCAATGATTTTCTGCTGAAAGCCAACACCACACGGTTTGACTCGCGTGACATCGTCGTCAACGACATCAACAACGCACAAAGGGTCAAGCATGGCAATCTCATCTTCTCCACAGGCCAGAAATTGAACGACGCGACCATGAAGGCGTTCAAGGCAGCCCTCCAACAGCAGTATGGCGTCTTCGGCCTCCATGCCTTCGACACCGTCGTCGGCACCCGTGCTCAATTGCATAAGTCCTTGCGCGCATGTGATATCAAAGCAGTCGTCTCTCAAATGGAGACATTGAAGCAAAAGCGTTTCACCAACGAGCTGGAACGCCAGATGACGAACAGCCCTCATTTTCTGGAATTGCACAATCTCGTCAGAACGGCGGTGAAAGACATTGTCCGCCAGGAAATGACGAAGCATACAGTCGCCTTGACGCAATGCCAGACCCATGACGATATTGCCAAACTTGCGAACCAGACCCTCCTGATAGCGATCCAAAAGGCCAAGATGGATCCGGACGTCGGCAATGTGGCGGATATAGGCATCAGTCAACTGCAACACGGCGAAGAGCAACCCATGGACGGCGTACCCATGGGACTCAGCCGGATACACGGCACCAAAGCCACTTACGGAAAACGCGCCACCTCCGTCGAAGACCATGTGAAGAAAGGCACCATAGGTGCCGGTATGCGCGTCAATCTCAGCAAATCGTCACGCCCAGTTATTTTCGAAGCGCTCAAGACAAACGGTGTCGAACCAGGCTTCATCTACCATAACGACTGGTCGTTAAAAGACACACGTGCCTTGTTAATCAACACCCACTCCCAGAAAACGATGAATTCCATAAACAATTTCATCGCTAAAAGCCCCAAACTCACGACTCAGGCACAGGGGAAAACCTATCTTGAGAAAGGACTTCTGGTCGGCCGCGCCCATCCCGCCAGCGTCGCCTTCGCCGCTGAATACGTCCTCTCAAAAGAACTAGACAAACTGGGGCAGAATCCGCAACTGGACTCGCCGCTCATCAAATCCATCAAGCTGCATTTCGGCGACAATGTCCAGAAGACCGATTTCTTCCCGGCAGACGGTTCGATGCCTTCGCCACAGCAGAGGGCCAACCTCGAAAAGCTCAAAAAAGACTGCTTCGTACAGATTCGCGACGCCGTCATGACATACGGCAAGACACAGAAGGAAATCGATCCGAATGCAAAACTCCCTGTTTTCACGCATTTTACAGACCGCCATATTCTCAAGCTCGACTACAATGAAAATGATCGGACCTCTATAAAGGATGCTCCTAGTTCAGCACAATTCCGCCTGCCTGAACGCGTCAGCATCAAGGGCGGCACCATCAAGGGCCATTTCTACCGTAAATACCGCCTCACGACGGCGGACAAGGCGTCCGTCGGAGCTGTTTCAGAAGCCCTTGCCAACGACCTGACACGCCTTCTCGGCGTGCCCGCACAGGATCTCACGCTCGTCCGCGGCCAATATTCAGATGGACATCCCAAAATCATGCTGGAATCGAAATTCGCAGAAGGTTACAAGGACCTCGATGGCATCTACATCGAAGATGGCCATATCAAGGCGGAAGTCAACGCGGCGCCTCTCGGTAAATTCAAGGCCATCTTCCTGGCTCTTGCGGATCGGGACGCCGTCGGTTCGCATGGTCAGAACAAAGGCTTCATCGGAAATCCAAATGACCCAAACCAAATCAAGACATTCTTCGCCATCGACCCGGGCCATTCACTGGAAGGCAACGGCAAGGACTTGGAAATCCATGACAATCTCTCCTTCATCGACAGAGGAGGCGGTGTCTTGCAAAAGCGTTTCCTCAACTACTCGATCTTTGACGACGACACACGTTTCCACAAGTTAGAAGGCGTCCTCAAACTGCGCGAGCTCCGCGATTCGGGAGCCATCACAAAGCTTTTCCTCGATTATGGAAAGGCCTTCAATCCACAGGAACAAGGCATTTCAGAAGCCGAAAAATCCATTCGCGAAGAAATCATCACCAATCTCACGGCGATGCAAAATGAATTCATAGCCCAAATCGACAAAATCACCACGGCTTGTGCCGACCAGTTGAAGCTGTATGACGATCTTGCCGGTAATCCCGACTTGCAGAAAAACGCCATCGAGACCATCGAAAATCTCGAAAAACTCACGTCAAAGACAACATGGAAAAGCGAGCATGGCAAAGTCGAGCTGAAGCATCTTTCCGTCATTGAGGAGACGCGCATTCCGTGGACGGCGAAAAAGGTCGGTAACACGCTCGTCTATACCTCCCGTAAACCGATACCACAGGATAGGCAGTTCCATCTGAATATGCTGAATACGTTAATCCCGCAATCACAACTTGAATTCGACCCAGAAGGCAAGGCGTCCTTCACCGTCCCAATCGGCCACCAATCCGATCTGTTTTTCGACATCTTCGATGAGACGAAAGCCATTCAACTCACGCATCTTGAAGAGGCCGCCGACCGCGAAAACCGAGCCTAAAAACTGGAAATAATGCTTGCGCGTTGCGCAACCGGTCGCACAGAGTGCGACCCTCCCTATTGCCGCCCATAATCTACGCGTTCCTCCGCGATGCGGAGGAGCAAATCGCTCTCCTCCTTCTCGACGGGATCGGGCGTGAACGGCATCGCATCAAACCTTCCGACGACAATCGGCAGAATTGTGAAATTGTCATCGGCTCCAGCGGCCAAAACGTGTTGCTGCAACCGCTCCGTCAAAGCCTGCGGATCGCGGGAACTGGCTAGAATCGCCTCGATGGTCGCATCATCGACCAGCCCCCAAACGCCATCGGAGCAAAGCAAATAGACGTCGCCTGGGCAGACGGCGATGTCCGTCCATTCCGGACGGAGCGGCTGACTGCCACCGACGACGCGCGTCAGCACATGGAGCAGTTTCGGAGAGATTTTATCGATTTTCTGCTTCTTCTGAATCATCTCGTTGCCGACTGTGTGGTCTTGCGTAATGAGAAAGAGTTCGCCGTTGCGCAGACAGTAAAGGCGGGAATCGCCCACATGGCAGACCATCGCCTGATCGGGATTCCATGGATTGAAAAGGATGGAGACGGCGGTGCTGCCCATGCTGCCATACTGGTGGACATCCGCGTATGCGCAAATTTTCGAATGTGCCTTGTGCAACGCCTGTTGCACACTGTATTTTCGTTCCCCGGGCGATTCGTCCGCTGTATTTTTCAGGCTTTTGGCGAGCATATCGCGGATGAACTGCGAGGCAACTTCGCCCGCCTCGCCGCCGCCCATGCCGTCCATGACTGCGAAAAAGCCGTCTTCGGGCAACGCCAAGTAGTTGTCTTCATTGTTGTTGCGGACGAGCCCCATATTCGAATAGGCATAATAATGGAGAAAAGAAGCGAAATCCGTCATTGTTTCACCCTCCCCCATGAGCAGCCCGTATGGTTCGTGTCGATTTTCCACAACATGACCATGATTTGCTCTTTGTCCTTGAGCCAGAGCATGAGGCAGCGACCTTCACGGCGGTCGAGTTCAATCGTATGCTTCAATGAATAGCCATCTTTCCGCCAGCGTGAGATGATATGCTGTTTCGCCATGGTGAGCGTCACGGAAAGCGTCTCATGGTGCTGCCAGGCGACATCCTTCCGGTCGGCGGACGGCGTCTTCAGGGCCTGTGCGCACAATGCCCAGCCGCAAAGCAAGAAAAGAATGAAAAAACGTTCAATTCGCATAATACCCCAGCACCCGGTTGTATTTTGAGCCGCCTTGCTGGCTGGAGCCGTTGGGGGCGCTGTCGCTGGCGGGAAGGTCGTCGCCAGCGATGTCCCACAAAGCCCCCTTGGCGAGCGTTTCGGCGGAAGCCGAACGATCATACGTCCCTTCGGATGACGACCATCGCTGCATGACGAAGAAATGGTAGTGGTCTTCATCCGCCGTATTCAGACTGACTTTCGGCGACGTCTCCACACCGAAGAACACCTTGCTGATGCCCATTAGCGAACTGGCGCGGGTGGAGCCGTGGGACGCATCGATGGCGGCGCCCGTCATGACGGAGAAATAGTTGGCCGTCTTGGACTGGTAGAAATTCTTCGCATTGACGGAGGAGACACCGACGCCCGGCGTCGAATTGAACATGCTTTTGACATGTTCGTTCAGCTTCTCGTTCTTGCCTGAATCGTCGAATCCGTAGCGGCGGTCGCCCCAAATGGATGCAAGCCGTTCGGCGGAAAGCAGTTGGATATTACCCAGCGTGGTTTCGCCGATGGAGAACAGCGCACCAAAAAGGAAAAGGTACAGAGGGAAGACGATGACCGCCTCCATCAAGACCGAACCTTTGTCATTGGAATGTCTTAAGATGCTTTTCATATTTGTGTGCCCACCGCCAACAGCCTGCTTTGAAGCCAGTTTCAAGCGGTTATCATTGTGCCCTACGGGCGACGCCCATTAACGCGACTCAAATAATACTATACACTATAATTGTGAATTGTGAATTGTGAATTGTGAATTGTGAATTGTGAATTGTGAATTGTGAATTGTGAATTGTGAATTGTGAATTGTGAATTGTGAATTGTGAATTGTGAATTGTGAATTGTGAATTGTGAATTGTGAATTGTGAA
>JAGCSE010000111.1 GCA_017964325.1 Victivallales bacterium
GTCGCACGTCCTCCCCCAGTAGAAAGGCGCAATGGCGTCGCCATCGCGTGGTTTGACATGAGAAGATAAAACATGATGATTATTTGGCTGCGGCTTGACGCTCCATGCCTTTCGTGCCTTTCGTAGTTTCTAATCAACAATTTGAGTTCGGCTTGACTGCTCCATGTAATCTATTGGGCAACAATTTTTCACTTGCAGTTTGGCTACTCCTTCCTCCTTGGAAGGATAGTTCTACTCCTTTTTTGCAGAATTTTCTGAATTACAGCCAAAAAACACAATAAATTGTCATCATTCTCTAGCAATCTTCAAATGTTCTGTCATATTGATGGTATTGACTTTTCCATCATCCACCTGCCACTCATCACTGCAATGCAGATGCTTTTTTCACTTCCGAAGACAGAAACACGAAAGATGCTCGGTCTGAAAATGACCATGCGGCGTTCCATCGCAAAGTGGTTCTGGGAAAATATGCCTCCAAACGCACTCGCCATGGACGTGCCGACACGTCCTGCATCCCTAAAAGTCGATGTCGCCGCATTTTGGACGGCGGCACGGCGGCGCACCACGGCGAAATCTGGCATCGTCGCCCCCAAGCAATCCGCCATCGTCATCTGCTGCCTCTCTCGTGAAGACTGCTGGCCTGAATGCGCCAACGCGGAAACGCTGCTCAAGGAAATCACCGAAATCAAACAGACGCTCATACAGCAAGAAGCGGAAATACGTGCTACGGAACCGCATCTGCGGGACGGAAACATGCTTTTCGAAGAACTGGCGTCATGGGACTACTCAAAATCATCTTGCAAGTCCTATCATACGAATCGACATCGACTTGCGAATATGGAAACCGCGCTTTTCAAAGGCACGCGCCTTGCCCGCATCGATGCGTCGCAATGCGCGAATCTCCACTATCTCGCCGTCCCCGAAGGCATCCTCGAACCGCATGAACTCGTAGATGGCTGGGGGCTTTTCACCGTCAACCTGCAAACGGAAACCGCCACGCTCGCCACGGCCCCAAAACCGAACGATACATCAGATGAAATGCAAGTCCTGCTCGCGCAAAACATGGCCCTCGCCGCGACACGACAGGTCAACGATATGCTCGGAATCAAAATCAACGGCGACGGAACCCTCACGCTTGTCCGCCCGCCATCCATCCATCACAAACCATTAAACCATTAACTTACACTGCATTATGATTATCGACGCTCTATCAAACTGCTCCGCCTACGCCAATGCCCACCCGCGTTTCCAAAAGGCTTTCGCCTTTCTCATCTCACAGCCACTCGCCACACTGCCATGCGGTCGCTACGACATCGACGGCGACGAAATCTACGCCATGATTCAGGAGCCCTCCCTCAGGCCGCAGGAAGCAGCCAAGCTGGAAGCGCACCGCAAGTACATCGACATCCAATACATCATTTCTGGCGACGAAACCATGGGCTGGTCTCCCGTCGAAGGTTGCGGAAAAGCCACGGATTTCGATGTAAATAAAGACTGCGGCTTCTTCTCCGACAAGCCGATGGCGTGGTTCCCCGTCCGTCCAGGCTGCTTCACCCTATTCTTCCCGCAGGACGCCCACGCGCCATGTGTCGGCGAAGGAACGTGCCGCAAAGTCGTCATCAAAGTTCTGGCGTAAGCCATCCTGCTTGTGTCCAAAACGTTAAGAATCATACCTTTAGCCTTTGCGCTGGCTTTCGTCATCGTCAATGCGCACATCATTTCCGTGCGTCCCATGCACCATGACGAAGCCAACCAGGCCATCCGTTTCGGCGACCTGCTGGAAAGGCGCGGCTACCGCTATGACCCGCACGGCCATCATGGCCCAACCCTCTACTATGCAACGCTTCCCGCCGCCTGGATTGCCAGAGCTGACAGCATCGCCCACTGCACGGAGGCGACAGTCCGCGCCGTTCCACTGGCCGCCACCGCCCTGCTCATCCTGCTTGTCGGATTGCAAGGAGCGATTTTAGGAGAATCGTCGGCTGTGTTGGCATCGCTTTTGACAGCCGTTTCCACACCTTTCGTTTTTTACAGTACCTATTATATACAGGAGCCGCTGTTGGTTCTTTTCGTGACGGCTTCATTGGCAGCAGCAGCCCG
Organism: Victivallales bacterium; assembly: GCA_017964325.1. The sequence continues at coordinate 2,101 of JAGCSE010000111.1, forward strand.
CTGGCGGCCATCCACGCCACGCTCCCCATGGCTGCCTATTGCCGCCTTCTTTCTCGGCCTCGCCGCCGCCACAAAGGAGACATGGCTTATTACAGCTTTTGCAATCACTTGTGCTGCAACGATTACCGCCATTCTGCATCGTAATGGTCTTAAACGAGAGGACTTTCGCAACAATCTTCCATCCATTCTCGTGTCCATACCCGCATTTCTATTTCCCGTCATTCTTCTCTATTCGTCATTTTTCGCCAATTGGCGCGGCCCGATTGATGCCGTCGCCGGCCTGTTCGCAGGAGCCTCCCAATCCTCCCAAACGGATTTCGCCCAGCCATGGTACTATTTCATCCAACGGCTCGTCTGGCACAAAAACGCCCCTGGCCCGATTTGGACGGAACTGCCCATCATCGCCACCGCCGTCATCGGAGCCGTCCTCCCATTTACGAAATACGTTTCGTCTGACAAGCGGATTCCTATCCAATTCATTGTCGTCTATGCACTTGTGCAATTTATCGTCTATTCGGCAATCCCCTACAAGACACCATGGTGCATTTTGAATGCATGGCAGCCCGTTCTCATTCTCGCTGCAACGGCATTCGCCAATGCCATTCAATCTAAGTTTCGTTGGCTCAAAATGTTCGGAATCCTGCTATTAATCGCCGTCATCGTCCACCAAGTCCGCCAAACCAACCAAACCTGCGGACGTTTCTGCTCCGATCCACGCAACCCATACGTCTATTCCCATACACAAAAAGATCTTGTGAGACTTGTCGAACGAATACGCGACATCACAGCGGACGAGCCGTCGGCGGACAACCGCATAATCGTCGCAACCTCCTCCCATCAGGATGCTTGGCCCTTGCCATGGTATTTTCGCAACAGAACGGATGTCGAATACAGGACCGACTGGCCGGACGACTTCCCCCCTTCCCCCCTGCCTACGTTCATCGTCGCTTCACCAGATTTGGAAATCGATCTCAAGCTCGACGGCTATATGTGGGAGACACACGCCCTCCGCCCAAACGTCTTCCTTTTCCTCGGCATCCAAAATGACCGCTGGGAGTCTTGGCTGAAAAAACGACAACCGCCCGCGTCATCAAATGAAAATTGACAGATATTATTGACTTTTCGCAATTCTGTGCCATATTATATCCAATTGTTTATCTCTCCAGCCTGAATATCGTATATTCATCAATAAAAATAGTTCCACACACAACCATCAGGAAGCATCCAATGCCGAACGACGAAGAAGCAAAACAACCGAAAAAGAAAATTCCATCCGCCCTCAAGAGGCACAGGCAGAGTCTTAAGCGCAGAATGATCAATAAGATGCGCAAGACCAGAGTTAAGAACATCGAAATCAAGCTCAACGCCCTCATCAAGGAAGGCAACAAGGAAGAAGTCCAGAAATGCCTCTCCAAGTGCTTCTCCGAGCTCGACAAGGCCGCCAAGAAGGGCACAATCCACATCAACAAGGCCAACCGCAAGAAATCGCGTCTCACTGCCAGAGTCGCCAAAATGGCCTGATCCGCTTGATGTAATTCTACAAAAAGCTTTATTGTACTGTCTGGAAATATCAAGGCATCAAGCATTTAGCTTGGTGCCTTCTATTTTTTGCCCATGACAGCCCACCCAGAAAGACATTATCCCAAAACTCCTTGCGCCAAGGATTCCCATGGACAACAGCGAGACTAATAAAAACCTAGGCCAGCTCTTCAGCAACTGGACACAGAAATATTCGAACAACTGCGCATTGGTGCAATTGGACGACCATAACGAGATGTTCATGGTATCCTACCGTCAGCTGAAGGCTGACACGGATGCGCTCTGCAATTTCTTAAAGGAAAACAACATCCAACAAGGCGACCGTGTCGCCATGATTGCCGCCAAATGCATGTTCCATCCACGTTTCTTCTACGCCTGCTGGACGCTCGGCGCCATTGCCGTCCCAATCTGCGAAACGCTGGGTAACAAGGAGATGGGCTTCATCATCGGCGACTCCGACCCGAAGCTCATCATCACAGACAAAGGATTGACCGCGAAGGTCACGGCTAATGCCAACGGCCGCAAGACCGTCTGTCTGGACGATATTCCGGACGGTGCCTCCCTCCAGAACGCCGCCCCTCTGCCCGGCATGGATTTCTCGCCGGAAGAAATCGCGGCCCTTATCTACACCAGTGGTTCCACAGGTATGCCAAAAGGTGTCATGCTCTCCCATAAGAACTTATGCTCAAACGCATTGGACATTCCAGAGCTCTTCCAGCTCCACAAACAGGAACGCATCATATCCCTACTCCCATATTGGCATGCCTACGCGCTGTCCATCGAAATCGTCGCCATCATGTGCTGTGGCGTAACCATCGCCATCGCACGTGACATGAAGGATTTCAAGAAGAACATCGCTCTCTATCAGCCAACCGCCATGATTGTCGTGCCGCGCATCGTCGAACTCTTCAAGGCATCCATCGACAAGAAGATCGAGGCCACTCCGGAATCCAAGAAAAAGCTCATCGACAAGGCAATCTACAACGCATCCCGCATTTTCACCGCCCGCCCGCGCCTAGACGGCGGCATTCTCCGCATCTTCACCCACCACGTCTTCTACGATCCGCTCGTATTCCGCAAATTCCGCCAGGCGTTCGGTGGCAAGCTCCGTTTCATCGTCTGCGGCGGAGCGCCATTGGACCTCGAGCTCCAGATTTTCTTCAAGTATCTGGGAATACCGCTCTTACAAGGTTACGGCCTCACGGAGACCTCCCCTATCGTCTCCACGAACCTGAAGGAGGACCACCTGCTCGGCTCCATAGGAAAGCCATTCCCATGGCTTACGCCGGAATGTGGCGGCGACTATACCTTCAAAGATGAAGAAGGGCATATAGGCAAAGACGTCCATGGACAGCTTCTAGTCAAGGGAAACTGCGTCATGAAAGGATATTGGAACCATACGGACGCCTCGGCAAAATCCTTTGAGGACGGATGGCTGAATACGGGCGACGTCGCCTACCAGAAAGACGGCTACCTCTTCATCGAAGGGCGCAAAGGAAACATGATCGTCCTGATCGGCGGTGAAAAGCTGCATCCGGAGCATGTCGAAGATGCTGTCAAAAACTCGCCGCTCATCACGGAAGCCATGGTCATCGGCGAAAAATGCAAGAATGTCTATGTTCTCGCAAACGTCAACAAAGATCAGGCCAGAGGCCTCTCCGCCGAAGAACTCCATAAGAAGCTCAAGGAGGAAATTCAGCGGACAACCACCCATCTGGCACCATACCAAAAGCCGAAGGACGTGCTCGTACTGCCCGATTTCACCCTGGAGGACAACACATTGACCGCCACGATGAAAATCCGCCGATACAAAATCCAGGAGCTCTATGGCGACAAGATAGAGGAATTCCTCAAGGCCAACGGAGAGGAAATCGCCACCAAGCACGAAGTCGGCATCGCCTCCTCAAAAGTCTTCGAATCCCTTGCGGATCCGCATCTCGGTGCAAACTAATCCACGGCACATCAACCATACAGGATTCTCTAAATATGGCAACCAAAGACAGAAACGACATCGAATTGCTGCTAGCGAAAGCGCATATCCCGTCTCTGCTCAAAATCGGCTCGCACCATCATATCGTGACCGTCGAACTCATCTACCCGCGCGTCGGAGTCGCCTCAAAATCAACCACTCAAACGGTTGTCTTCAAAAAAGGCCTCTTTGACGCGGACGACCTCTCATGGACGCAGAAAATCTGCTTCAAGGAAGGCGTTGAAGGGAATTTTGGTCTTCATGTCACAGTTTCCGAAACACTTACCGCAACGCAAATGCGCAAGATTGCGCGTTTCATCGCGGGAAAGTCCTTGGATATCGGTGCAGATGTCGTGGAAGACGCCATCCCAACGCCGATTATCGATGAAATCGCCAAGCAGCCGTTGCTCTACGCATCCAAGCAGTTGCTTGCCGCAACGAAGGCAAAAACCATTGTCGAAGGCTTTCTGGATTTGAATGCGTCGATGTTCGCCAATGAGCCGTCCGTCATCACCGTTCCCCTCCTCTCCACCCGCAAACTCACCTTCAACGGCAAGCAAATTCTCCGCGAAAACGACCCTGACGGTGATTTCTCATTCTCTGTCATACCGCTCTAATCTGCTCTGCATGTCAATAAGTTTTCCACAACCGCTTGACTAATCGACAAAAAAGCGTATATTTATTTTTTTGATTTCATTTGACGACACTGTTTCATCATTAACCCGCTATTCGGAGCAACATCTCTCATGGCCACGTTCATCATCGTTCTTCTTACAATCATCTCCATCCTGTCCGCCATCTTCGTGATCGGCATCATCCTCATCCAGCAGAACAAGGCTGGCGGCGGTCTCGGCGCCGTGAGCGGCGGCTGGACGGAATCGACGTTCGGTGCATCGGCGGACAATATCTTGACGAAAGGCACCACTTGGGGCGCGGCTATCTTCTTGATTTCCACACTCTTTCTTGCTGCTGTCACAGGCCGTTGGGGCACAGGGCGCAAGTCCATCATCGAAAACACGGATATCCCCGAACAATCTGCCGTGACCGCCCCCGCCCAACCCGCCGAAGCTCCAAAGGCCGAAGAAGCAAAGCCTGCCGAAGCTCCAAAGGCCGAAGAAGCAAAGCCTGCTGAACAGCCAGCCAAGGCCGAAGAAGCAAAGCCCGCTGAAGCCCCAAAACCTGCTGAAAACGCACCCGCAACAGAAAATAAATAATTTTTTCAGACATTTTTAATTGAATTATGCAAAAAAAACAAGGCATCTGCCTTGTTTTTTTTTGTTTTTATGGCATTTTTTATATTTAGAATCGATTTTTGTCTTCGAGCAACAACGCTACAAAGGTGCCTATGTTCACGATTACGGCGACAGTACAAAACACTTATGGCATCCATTGCAGACCGTCGGGCGTCATCTCCAAGGCAGTCCAAGGCTACAAGGGAAAAGTTGAAATCAAAAGTCCAAGCGGGGGCACCGCCAATCCAACATCCGTGCTCGCCTTGCTCTCCCTCGGGTTGACCTGCGGCGACAGAGTGACCATCACCGTCGATGGCCCTGATGAAGAAGCACTTGCAGAAAAATTAGCAGAACTGATTTCATCAAAATTTGAATTTGAAAAGTGACGGAGTACTATTGAAGGGCAGATATCATGCGGTCACGATCACATGATATCGCGCCTTTTAGGTTGCTTCAATTAAAACGTCCATTGTCATGCTCGCCATGACGCTAGCCAAGGAGGTCTGCATGCGTAATTCAAAGCTGCCCGAACCGTTGAATGGCAAATGGATATGGGGACCGTCCGCCTCCGGCGGCTCCTCACCGCACATTCTTTTCCGCAAAGATTTCACGCTTTTTGAAACAGCGGGCATTGCGGAACTATGGATTGCTTCGCCCGCGCATTTCCAGATTTTCATCAACGGCCGTTTTCTTGCCCACGGTCCAGTTTATCATCCTGCAAACGCCGTCTATGCTTCACGTTATGATATCACCCACCTGCTTCAGGTCGGCGTGAATTTCATCGCTGTCCATGGTTGGTATGACGGCGTCGCCTGTGCCGCCCACAAGCCTGATGCACCGCTCTTATGGCTACAGGTTTTCTGCGACAACAAGTCGGTCGCCGCCACGGACAACACATGGTCATGTTTGGCGACGGATTGCTTCATTCCGTTGGGGCTCCGTGCCTCCGCCTCCTGCCCAGATGTCGAAACAGTCGATTTCAGGAAAATCCCATATCGTTGGCAGACTACACCTTGTAATTATCTCCTCAAGCCATCGCCAACGATCGGCGAAACAACACAGGCTTTCTTCTGGATGCCGCCCAAGACCATTCTCCCACTGGAGGACGGTCCGTCGCTTGAAGCAGAAACATCCATCCATACCTCATGGGAAACCAATCAACAAGGAACTCCCGTCGCCATCGGCACATACAAACAGAAAAACGATGTATTCACTCTATCGTTTGCTGACTGCATTAAAGACAAATCCCCTAACGGTCTCTATGCGGCGGAAACCTTCCTCTATTCAACATCCTCTGCTCCTCAGTCTGCACTCTGCATCTGCAATGAGCCTTATAAGCTATTCATCAACAACGAGTTGATTAAACAACAAGCCGCTCCGTCGCCAGCCGCCAGAAACGTATCGAACACAACTTTGGGCAGAACGCTCCATCCAGACGAACTCGTCCCATGTAACATGACCGTCCAATTGAAAAACGGCTGGAATCGCATTCTCATTCTCCAACATTGCACTCACGCCACTTCCTGCATGACCATCATCTGGGCAGAACTGCCTGATAACACGCTACCTCTGCACCGCAAGCCCGATTTCACATCGCCACATGGCTGGAATCTTGCAGGCCCCCTCAACGCGCCGTTCGCGCTCATCAATCCCGCATTCCCGTTGGAAAATCTCCCCAAGACGCCGTTCTTGATCGAAGACAGCCGTTCCAACGACATTGCGGCATTCTATCTCGCCTGTGAGTTTAAAACTCAACAAAGTACTAGTCTTACAAGCTTTACACCACTTCTTCATTCATCTGAAACATATCTCATCGACTTCGGCAAAACCATTTACGGCATCCCAGAAATCACTGTTGCGGGCGAAGACAGCGATATTGTTGACATTATCATCGGAAATCACCGCTTCCACGATGATATCATCTCCCTCGAAGATGGATGCCGCCGCAATGTCGCAACCGCCATCCTCCGCAACAGCCTTGAGCCCATCACCTGGCTGCTTGCCTCCCCCGCAGGGTTCCGCTATCTGATGGTCATCGCACGAAAAGCCAAGACCAACATCACCATTCGCAACGTCACAGTAAGGACTTCCATCCGCGATGTCTCCACAGACAGTCATTTTTCCTGTTCGGATGAAACACTTAACGCCATCTGGAAGCTCGGTCAGAATACGCTCGAAATCACCAACCAAAACATCTTCATGGATTCGCCGACAAAAGACCAGGCGCAGTGCATTCCAGATGCCATGATCCAATCATGGTCCGCCTATTATGTGCAAGGTGCATACGACTCTGCGGCAATTGCCCTTACGACTTTTGCAAAAGCACAGATCGAAACGGGCGAGTTCAACGCCATCGCCCCGTCGGGCTTCTTCCAAGCAGTCCCGGACTATTCGCTCGCATGGCCCGTCTGGCTTCAACGACATTTCATGCACACAGGGGATATCCATTTCCTCAAGACGCTCATCCCCGCACTCAACTCCCTCATGGCATATTACAACCAAGTCGCCGTCTCACCAGACGGCCCAATCGGTTCACTCATGCATCTCACCGGAATACAATGTTTTCTGGATTACGATCCAAACATCGACCGTGACGGCATTTCCACTGGTCTCAACGGCATCTACTGCCGCGCCCTCCTTGCGGCTTCTTGGCTCATGGAACAGGCTGGCCTGCCAGACATCGCACAAACCTACAAAAATCGCGCCGCCACCATCGCCTCACAAATTCGAAAGCTCTGCTGGAATCCAGAAAAAGGACTCTTTGCGGACTCTTTCCACGACGGCTGCCGTTCCAACTGCCACTCCCCCCAGTCCAACGTCCTTGCCATCTACGGCAGCATTCCAAGCCATGACTGGATTGACGGCATCTGGAAGAAGCTTTTCCTTGAAAATGCTCCATACGAACGATTTGTGTCAAAGGAATTCGACAATCCATATTTCCAATACTTCATTCTGGAGGATGCCTTTGCATTAGGCAAGTCCGAATGGGGCCTCAATTTCATCGACCGTTATTGGGGAGGCATGGAAAAAGCGGGCGCCACCTCCGCTTGGGAGCTCTTCTCGCCGGACGCCCCCGAACTCAACAATCGCATCATTTCCATCTGCCAAGGCTACGGAGCCTCTCCAAATGCTTTTCTCATCTCCGAACTCATCGGCATCCGCCCCGCCGAACCAGGCATGAAAATGATCTATTTCAACCCGCTGCCAGGCAAAGTCACGTGGGCAAAAGCAAGCGTGCCAACGCCAAACGGAACCATCTCCGTCAACTGGTCGCTCCGTCCCGACGGCGTGTTCGACGCATCCCTCTCCGCAACCTTCCCGCTGGAGGTCATACCCCTCCTCAATCCGGACATCGCCGAATCCGCACTCTTCAAAGTCTCTGATAACGTCTCAATTCTTGCCCCAGAATAGCCGTTTTTCACCATAATCTAGCCAAATGACTCGCTTTTCCGTTTATAAAAACTTGAACTTCCAGTTTTCCATGTTACATTAAAACACTTATGACAGTTTAATATCCATGCCCCTTGAGGGTACGAAACATTCGAAAACGCGGAGTTCCACACATGTACGCTATTATCAAAACCAGCGGCAAACAGTATAAAGTCGAAGCCGGCACCGTCTTTGACGTTGACAGAGTCGCCGCCAACGAAGGCGATGTCATCGACCTTCAGGACTGCATCCTCATGACATCTGACAACGGTCAGCTCAACGTCGGCACGCCCACCATCGCAGGCACCGTCAAAGTCGAAGTCAAAAAACATTTCAGAGGCCCCAAACTCATCGTCTTCAAAATGAAAAGACGCAAACGCTCCCGCGTGAAAAACGGCCATCGCCAGGAAATGACCCAACTCGAAGTCAAGGAAATCGTCCTGGGCTAAAAGACCGTCTGCCTTGATTTGATTATCTCCAAGCGAGGGCACAAGCTAAAACTCTTGTCCCCTCGCTTTTCTTTTTCAAAGACTTACACCCCTAAACTCTGACCATGACAAACGCCTTAGACATCCTGAAAGAACGTGGTTTCCTCTACCAGATGACCGATGAACAGACCATGCGCGACCGACTCGAAAAAGGCCCCGCGACTTTCTACGTCGGCTTCGATCCCACCGGCAGCAGCCTCCACATCGGGCATCTCCTCCCCATCATGGGCATGCGTTGGCTCCAAAAGTGCGGCCACCGCCCCATCGCCCTCGTCGGCGGCGGCACAGCCATGATAGGAGACCCATCGGGCAAAACCACCGCAAGGCCTATCATGACCGTCGAAACCATCGACGAAAACGTCGCCTGCCTCAAGAAGCAGCTATCGCGTTTCCTGGACTTTTCCAATGACAAGGCTCTCCTTCTGAACAACGCCGAATGGCTCCGCAATCTGAATTTACTCGAATTCCTCCGTGACATCGGCTCCCTCTTCTCCGTCCCGCGCATGCTCGCTCACGAATCCGTCAAGATGCGCCTCGAAACAGGCCTTTCCTTCCTGGAATTCTCCTACCCGCTCATGCAGGGCTATGATTTCTATATCCTTAATAAGGAATACGGCTGCGAGTTTCAATTCGGCGGGCAGGACCAATGGGGCAACATGACGGCCGGAACGGAGCTGACACGCAGAATCGCCAACAAGACCGTCCACGTCGCCACATTCCCGCTTCTTCTCAAGAGCGACGGCACGAAATTTGGAAAGACCGCCGGCGGAGCCGTCTGGCTTGATCCGGAACGCACATCCCCATTCAACTACTACCAGTTCTGGCGGAACACGGAAGACAGTGAAGTCAAGAAGCTCCTCGCACTTTTCACCGCCCTGCCCATGGACGAAGTGAACCGCCTCGGCGACCTCCCCGCCCCCGACATCAACCGCGCAAAGGAGATTCTCGCCTACGAAGCCACCGCCCTCGCCCATGGTCACGACGAAGCCATCAAGGCATACGCCGCCGCTGGCAACGAATTCGGCTTCGCGGACAAAGAAAACAAAATCCCGACGTCCTCCCGAATCGCCGAAGCATCGGCCATCCAGCTGGAAGCCGACATTCCCACTTTCGACATCACGCAAGCTGAACTGGACGAAGGACTTCCGATTTTCATTCTGCTTGCAAAATCCGGCCTCTGCAAGACATCGTCCGACGCTCGCCGTCTCGTCAAAGGCGGTGGTTGCTCCATTGACGACCGCAAGATTACAGATGAAAAATATCCAATTTCCGCCAATGACTTCGCCGATGGTGCGTTTACTCTAAAAGCAGGCAAGAAAGCCCGCAAACGCATCAGACTCGCTAAATAACCCATAAACATTTAGGGATATCGTCATGAGCATAGACCCAAGAGCCGTCATCGCGCAAGGTGCCAAAATCGGAAACAACGTAAATATCGCGCCTTACGCCGTCATTGATGAAAACGTCACCATCGGTGACAACTGCCAGATCGGCCCCCATGTCCATCTGACAGGATACATGACCATCGGCAACGGCACGGAAATCCACGCTGGAGCCGTCATCGGAGACAAGCCGCAGGACATCAGTTTCGACGATGCAACTGTCAGTTACGTCGATATCGGCGAAAACTGCCGCATCCGTGAATACGTCACCATCCACCGCGGCACGGAGCCCGACTCCCATACGGTTGTCGGCAACAACGTCATGCTCATGGCATTCGTACATCTCGGCCACAACTGCCAGATCGCCAACGATGTCGTCATCGCCAACGCCACGCTGCTGGCGGGCCGCGTGACTGTCGCGGAGCACGCCGTCATTTCGGGCGGCGTCATGATCCACCAATTCGTCCGCGTCGGCCGTCTCGCGATGATCGGCGGCGGCAATGCCGTCACACAGGACGTTCCGCCGTTTTGCCTCATGCAGGACAGCTGCATCCAAGGCAGCAACGCCATCGGACTCCGCCGCGCCAACATGAGCGACATCGCCCGCAATTCCATCCATGACGCCGTCAAAATCTACTTCTTCCAGCAGCTCGCCCGTATGGGAGCCGTCGAAGAAATCCAAAAATCATGCGCCCCCTGCCCTGAACTGCAGGAATTCATCGATTTCGTCCTCACGACGAAGCGCGGCATCACCTCCGGACGCCCCCTGAAATAGCCTCTGAAACGCCCTTTGCACGATTTTTTACGATTGATTTGTTTTTTCTTTCAATAATTTCTTCAATCATTTCGTTATTTTACTGTTCGATTTTTTTAATTCAATTATATCAATACATAAAAAAACTCCAGCAAAAGGACTCTACCATGCGTAAATGTTTCACCTTAATCGAACTGCTCGTCGTCATCGGCATCATCGCCGTTCTGGCCGCCATGCTGATGCCAGCCCTCGGCAAGGCGCGTGAATCCGCCAACCAAATCGACTGCACGAACAACCTCTCCAACATCGGCAAGGCACTGTTCATCTATGCGCAGGACAACAGAAGCAATTTCCCTGTCCAATCATCTGGCGACGATGCGGACTGGGAACATTCCCACAACGACCATGGCCTTTATTTCCTCGGCTATACGGGCTACATGGACACCACCAAAATCCTCCTCTGCCGTTCCGCCAAACAGAAAACCTTTGAAAACTACAACTCCGCCCCCACCAGCGCAGTCAGCTATGAAATCTCCGCAGATGGCAAATCCACGGAAAAATGCAGCTACCTCTACTATGCTGGATTCAACACCGACGAACTGACCTCTAACGAAGGTTTCGTCCGCGACAAGAACAAAGATCACAAGAATCTTGGCAACGTCCTCTATGGTGACAGCCACGTCCAGAAACAAGTCGTCGGCGCCAAATCACAAGAAAAATGGTACGAAGTCGATGGTAAATTCGGCATCACCGAATATTTCAGCGACGGCGACGGCGCTGATCTCGATGTCAAGGAACATCAGAACTCGCTTTGGTAATTGACATTACATGACAAAATCCCGCAGGATTTTTCCTGCGGGATTTTTTTTGCGCGTCTCTGTCACTCCGCAACTCCGCATTAAAAATCGCCATCTGGAGAAAAATGACATTTTTTGTCAAATGTCATTTGACATCTCAATCAAGCGTATTATTTTATTTTTATCAATAACAAAGCAATCCACACATACAAATGCAGCATCAGCTCAACAACGCAATCAGCTTCTATTGGTCCTGGCGACGCTCCGTCACGGCCTAACTGTTTGCGCATGCATCCCAAAGCTGACATCCTGCAAAAACATCATAAAAGGTCGGGGCGGATTAAACCAAAACGTTTAACCCGCCCTTTTTGTGTCTTCGTGACGGAGCTTTTTTTATTCAATCAATATTTTATAGAAAAAACAAGAGAAAGGAAACGACAATGGCCAACTCATTCCACACCAGCGACATCCCCTACAAAATCTACCTCTCCGAAGACGAACTCCCGAAAGCATGGTACAATGTCCGCGCCGACATGAAGACCAAGCCCGCGCCGATTCTCAACCCTGCCACCCACCAGCCCTGCACGTTTGAAGAACTCAGCCATGTATTCTGCGACGAACTCGTCAAACAGGAGCTTGACGACACGACGGCCTATTTTCCAATTCCCCAACCGATTCTCGATTTCTACCGCATGTACCGCCCGTCGCCGTTGATCCGCGCCTATTTCCTTGAAAAAGAACTGGATACGCCAGCCAAAATCTACTACAAATTCGAAGGCAACAACACCTCAGGCAGCCACAAGCTCAACTCCGCCGTCGCACAGGCCTATTATGCGAAAGAGCAAGGGCTTACAGGAGTTACCACAGAGACTGGCGCAGGCCAGTGGGGCACCGCCCTCTCCATGGCCTGTTCGTTCTTCAACTTGGCCTGCCACGTGTATATGGTCAAATGCTCATACGAACAGAAGCCTCACCGCCGCGAAGTCATGCGGACGTTTGGTGCAGAGGTAACGCCTTCTCCATCAGACACAACGGAAGCAGGACGCCGCATCCTGCAGGCCCATCCGGGCACGACGGGGTCCCTCGGCTGCGCCATTTCCGAAGCAGTCGAAAAGGCTGTTACCACGCCCAACACACGGTATGTGCTCGGCTCCGTCCTCTCGCTCGTCACCCTCCATCAGAGCATCATCGGTCTCGAAACCTACGCGGCATGTAAAAAATATGACATCAAGCCCGACATCATCATCGGCTGCGCAGGCGGCGGCTCCAATCTCTCCGGCCTTATCGCACCATTCATGGGTGAAAAGCTCCGCGGCGAAGCAGACTACCGCTTCATCGCCATCGAACCCGCCTCCTGCCCAAGCTTCACACGCGGCAAATACGCCTACGATTTCTGCGACACGGGCCATGTCTGCCCGCTCGCCAAGATGTACACACTCGGCAGCGATTTCATTCCGTCCGCCAACCATGCCGGCGGCCTCCGCTACCACGGCATGAGTTCCATCCTCTCCGAACTGTACGCCGAAGGCATGATGGAGGCCGTCGCCGTCGAGCAGACATCCGTATTCGCCGCCGCGCGGCAGTTCGCCCGCGTCGAAGGCAATCTGCCCGCTCCCGAAAGCTCCCATGCCATCCGCGCCGCAATCGATGAAGCCCTCAAATGCAAAGAAACCGGCGAAGCCAAGACCATCATCTTCGGCCTTACAGGAACTGGTTTCTTCGACATGACCGCCTACAAGAATTTCAACGACGGCACGATGTCCGACTACATCCCGACGGATGCAGAGCTGCAACGCAGCCTTGACCTGCTGCCTAAGTTCTGATTGTGCACGCCTCCTTCATATTTTGTGAAGAAAAGTTGCAACAAACGTTTGTTGCGGTAGATTACTTTATAGATTGATTTTTCTCTAACCACAGCCATACACTATGGCCAACCAACTCAAAAACGGAGCAAGAAATCATGAAGAAAGCATTCACCTTGATGACCATCGCACTCGTATGTGTCCTCGCATTCGCCAGTTGCAAAAAAGCTGCCAACAATGATGTTGACAAGACATTCACCGTCGGTTTCGACGCTGAATTTCCGCCGTACGGCTTCCGTGGTGAAGACGGCCAATACAAAGGCTTCGATCTCGACCTCGCAAAGGAAGTCTGCGTACGTAATGGCTGGACATTCGTCGCCAAACCAATCGACTGGGCCGCAAAGGACGCCGAACTCAACGCAGGAACCATCGACTGCATCTGGAATGGCTTCACCATGAGCGAAGAACGCAAGGATATGTACACATGGTCTTCTCCTTACGTCCAGAACAAGCAGCTTATTCTCGTCAAGAAAGACTCCGGGCTCAAGACACTTGCGGATTTGAAAGGCAAAGCCGTCGCCGCGCAGGATGGTTCGTCAGGAGCCGAAGCCCTCGAAAAAGCTCTTGAAGACCTCAAGAAAAACGACGCCAGCTTCAGCTTCAAAGACTACAAGAAAGTCAAAGACTATGTCACCGCCAAGACCATGCTTGAAAGCGGTGCCGTTGACGCCGTCGCCCTCGACAGTGCCGTCGCCCTCGGCTTCATCGAAAAGTCCAACGGAGCATTCGTCACATTTGAGACGCCCCTCATGTTCGAATCCTACGGCATCGGCTTCAAGAAAGGCAACACCGCCCTCCGCGACAAAGTCGAAGCCACTCTCCATGAGATGGTCAAAGACGGCACCACCGCCAAAATCCTCCTGAAATGGAAGGAAACCGAAGCCAAGAACGGCGGTGACGGTATTGATTTCATTCTCCTGCCCTAACCCGCAGTCACTTTTGAAACTGTTGGCGGCAACGGCAAAAAACGCCGCTGCCGCCTTCTTTTTGTTCTCACCTATAACAACAACATCACGATCATGCCATTAGTCAATATGTTGCTGCAACTGGCGGAAGGTCTGCTGACATCCGTCAACATCTTCTTCCTGACTTTGCTGTTCACATTTCCCTTCGGTCTGCTTGTCGCATTGGCACGAATGGCGAAGAATCCCATTTCCAGCAACATAGCCAGAATATACATATCCATCATGCGCGGTACGCCGCTGATGCTCCAACTGCTGATCGTCTATTTCGGCCCATACTATGTCTTCGGCTGGTCGCTGAAAAACTATCCTCCTTTCCTCGCCGTCATCATCGCCTTCGTCTTAAACTACTCCGCCTATTTCGCGGAAATCTACCGAGGCGGCATCGCTTCCATCCCTGTCGGACAATACGAAGCCGCGACCGTGCTCGGCTATTCCAAAGGTCAGACGTTCTTCAAAATCATCCTCCCGCAGGTCATCAAACGAATCGTGCCTCCTATCACCAATGAAATCATCACGCTCGTGAAAGACACATCGCTTGCGCAGGTGATTTCCGTCATGGAAATGTTCACCATCGCCAAGCAGATCGCCAACGCGCAATCCTCCATGGTCGCGCTCGTCGTCGCGGGCGTGTTCTACTATATCTTCAATTTCATCGTCGCCATCGTCATGGAGCAAATCGAAAAGAAGCTCGACTACTACCGATAACCGCCTTCGTAGGAACTCCCAACTATGCCTGTTCTAGAAATCAAACATCTACATAAGACATTTGACCAGAATGAGATACTCAAAGGCATCGACCTGACGGTCGAGCAAGGCGAAGTCGTCTCCATCATTGGTCCGTCCGGCTCCGGCAAATCCACGCTCCTCCGTTGTGCGACTTTTCTGGAAACCATGACAAAAGGCTCCCTGAAATATTCTGACACCCAAGCCGTCTTCGAAGGCGACGGCGGCTACAGCGTCTATCTACCGCCAAAGGAACTGACCCACGTCAAGGCCATGTTCGGACTCGTCTTCCAAAATTTCAACCTTTTCCCGCACTACTCAGTCCTGAAAAACATCATCGACGCGCCAATCTGCGTCCAGAAGCGCAATAAGGACGAAGTCATCCAAGAAGCACGCCAACTCCTTGCCAAAATGGGACTTGCAGAGCGTGAATCCTTCTATCCCTTCCAGCTTTCAGGCGGTCAGCAACAACGTGTTTCCATCGCCCGCGCCCTCATAAACAAACCGAAAATCCTTTTCTTCGACGAACCCACTTCCGCTCTTGATCCCGAACTCACCGGCGAAATCCTGAAGGTCATCCGCGAACTCGCCGCCATGCACATGACGATGGTCATCGTCACCCATGAAATCGAATTCGCCAAAAACGTTTCGGACCGCGTCATCTTCATGGCCGACGGCGTCATCGTCGAACAAGGCTCCCCGCAGCAGGTCATCCAGAATCCGCAGCAGGAACGAACGCGCACTTTCCTTGCCAACCTCAACAAGAAATAAAGCCATGTCCTTCCGCCGCAAGATTATTTCTCCTTTTATCTTGCATCACATTGTACAGCCAAGGCCAGCCCATGATCGCCAATGAAAAAATCATCTACCGCTCCCCTGATCCCGCGAACATCTATCTCTACACGCCCGCCCTGCAGGAAGGCTTCGACGGCCGTTTCGTCGCGGCCGTCGATCTCGGCGGCCCTGGCACCGACAAGCTGACCGGCCCGAAATCCGATCTCGGCGACTACAAGGCAGGCAACCAGATTCGCGTCCTCCTGTCGGACGACCGCGGCAACACATGGCGTGAAACCGCCGCCCGCATCCCCATGATGCACGAAATCCTCTTCAAGGCGGGCAAGGCCCTCTACATGATCGGCCATTCAGGCCGCCTGCTCATCACGAAATCTTTGGACAACGGCGAGACATGGTCCGAACCGTCCGTCCTCTTCCCCGAACGCCGCTGGCATCAATCCTGCGGAACCGTTGACCACCGCAACGGAAAGGTCTATCTCGTCTATGAAAAGTGGATATACGAAGGGCACCCATGGCCTGGCGTCGCGCCCGTTCTCCTTGCGGCGGAAGAGGATAAGGATTTGACGAAGGCCGAGAACTGGACGTTCTCCAAGCCGTTCAATCCAGATCCCGTCATGATCGCCGCCGCGCCGTCGGGCATTCCCGCCCTGCCGACGGATTTCCAGCCCGGCCATCCCGCCCCCGGCATCCTCGAGACGTCCGTCCTCCGCATCTACGATCCCAAACATCCGTTCTATGATCCGAACGACAAGACGGTCATCCTCCTCATGCGCGCCCACACAGGCTTTTCCGACATCGGCGCCATCCTGAAGGGCGTCGAAAATCCGAACGGCTCTCTCGAAATCTCACAGATTCAGAACCGCTTGGGCAACAAGCTGTTCTATATCCACATACCGGGCGCGAACATCAAATTCCATCTCGCCTACGACGATGTCACGAAGCTCTACTGGATGGTCCATTCGCAGATAGACGGACGAATGGCGGAACGCCGCCGCCTTGCCCTCTCCTTCTCGAAAGACCTTCTGACATGGACGTTCGCGGGCCTCATCGCCGTCGGCCCGAGCAACAACGGTGCGCGCCACTACGCGACCTGCATGATTTCCGGCGATGACCTCTTCGTCCTCTCCCGCTCCGGCGACGAACACGCCAAGACCGCCCATGACAACAACTTGACGACGTTCCATCGTGTTGCTGATTTCCGCAAATATGCTAAATAACCTTAAATAACAACACACATCATGAAAACGAAATCTCCCGAAACCTGCCGCTACGATATCGTCTCCCTTGGTGAAATCATGCTCCGTCTCGATCCAGGCGAAGGCCGCATCCACACGACGCGCTCCTTCAACGTCTGGGAAGGCGGCGGCGAATACAACGTCGCACGCGGCCTCCGCAAATGCTTCGGCAAACGCGCCGCCGTCGTCACCGCCTTCGCCGATAATCCCGTCGGCCGTCTCATCGAAGATTTCATCATGCAGGGCGGTGTCGATACGTCGCTCATCAAATGGATTCCGTTCGACGGCGTCGGCCGCACAGTCCGCAACGGTCTCAATTTCACAGAACGCGGCTTCGGCGTCCGTGGTGCTGTCGGCTGTTCCGACCGCGGCCATACCGCCGCGTCGCAGCTGAAGGCGGGCGATATCGACTGGGACTACATTTTCGGCAAGCTCGGAGTCCGCTGGCTTCATACGGGCGGCATTTTCGCCGCCCTTTCCGACACGACGCCAGGCGTTGTCATCGAGGCGCTTAAGGCCGCTAAAAAGTACGGCACGATGACCAGTTACGACTTGAACTACCGCCCGTCTCTTTGGAAAGCCATCGGCGGCAAGGAGCGCGCGCAGGAAGTCAACCGTGAAATCGCAAAATACGTTGATGTCATGCTCGGCAACGAAGAAGATTTCACGGCCTGTCTCGGCTTCGAAATCGCGGGAGCGGACGAAAAGCTCACGACACTTCCCATTGAAGGTTTCAAGAAGATGATCCAGCAGGTGGTCGCCGCCTATCCGAATTTCAAGGCCGTCGCCACGACGCTCCGCTCCGTCAAATCCGCCACCGTCAACGACTGGGGCGCAATCCTTTGGACAAACGGCGAATTCTACCAAGCTGTCCAACGGGACGGTCTGGAGATTCTGGACCGCGTCGGCGGCGGCGACAGTTTCGCCTCCGGCCTCATCTACGGCCTCATGGAATTCGATGATCCCGCCCTCGCCGTCAACTACGGCGCCGCCCATGGCGCCCTCGCCATGACGACGCCTGGCGACACCAGCATGGCGACGCTGAAGGAAGTGGAGAAACTCGTCGGCGGCGCAGGCGCCAGAGTGGA
>JAGCSE010000112.1 GCA_017964325.1 Victivallales bacterium
ATCTCTTATGGCGGATCTTTTATGATTTCAATCATGACATTGACAGGGCTTTGCCAATCCGTCCACATCCATCGCCACAATCTTCCCGAATTTTTGTGACATAATCTACAACTATTTATTTTCCAATGGATTACATGATATGACAGAACAAAAACGTTCAGCCATCAAGAATTTCTTCTTTCCGAAAATCACATGGGGCTACTGCCTGCGGCTGCTGTGCATCACCATTTTCGCATACATTTTTTTTAGATATTTGTGCATCCCTTCCTTCGTTAAAGGCATCAGCATGGAGCCGACCTTCAAAGACGGAACATTCGTATTCTGCTGGACGCCAGCTTATAAGCAAGTTCCGCCCACCCATGGCGATGTCGTGATGATCCGCTATGGAAGCGATCGTGTCATGCTGTTGAAACGCGTACTCGCCGTGGCAGGCGATGTCATCGAGTTTCGAGAAGGCATCCTATACTTGAACAACGATCCAGCCGAAGGCGAATGGCTGAACCTCACGCCTTGCGACTGGAACATGGAACCACATACTGTCTCACGCGGTCATGTATATGTCATCGGCGACAACAGAACCATGCCGATGGACGACCATATCTTCGGTGAAGTGGATATGGATTTGATTGTCGGCAAGCCTGTCGATATCTTCAATCGCTTCAAAACAGGAGAGTTGGAAAATGAATAACGGCCTTTCTAAAATCTTTGCCGGTATATTTCTTGTCATCGTTGCCGTCATCGTCTGCATTTTTCTTATGCCAAGCGAAAAGAAAAAAGTTCTGAAACAATTGGACAACATCATTGAAAGCGTCAACAAGAAATCGGATGAAGGCAACATCGCCGCAGCCGCCAAGAACCTCGCTTTCGGTAACTTGCTTGATGATTCACAGGAAATTTCCATCATCATCAAAGAATTCCCCTACAACGGCTCCCATTCCGCCACGGAACTCGCCAGCCTCGCCGCACAAGGACGGCTTTACTGCACATCCATCGACATCCGTCTTAAAGGCTCAGAGGTTGAAATTGAGGATGATACGGCTACTATCGACTTCACTGCCGCTTTCACCGTCGTCACCAAATATGGTGGCAAATATGATGAAATCCGCCCCTTCACCGCCACATTGCGGAAAATCGACAAGAAATGGAAATTCAATGCTTTCCAAGACAAACAAGTTTTGAAGAAATAGGGAGATCAGTTGCGCACTCTGTGCGACCAGGGGCGCAACTCATAATCTTCATCTTGCATCATGACGACGATGCAAGACCGCCTTGGATATTATAATGAAACATAACTTGCCAATCTGTAATCTGCTATATCTTTAGTGCCTATATCATTCTTCCCGCATCATTGACACATAGTCGATATAGACGGCTTTGGCAACTTTCGGGTCTTTGACTGTTGGTGCAAACCAGACATATTGGTCAAAGCCAAGCTGAATCCAGTCCGTTTCATAGACATGGTACTTTTCGCCCGCGATTTCCTTTGCCGTGAAATCGCGGTGGGCGATGTCGCGACCCAGCGTCTGGCTGTAGATGCCGAACTGAAGGACATGACCAGCCTCAGGCTGCGCATCGCAGCGCACGGCATAGCGGAATTTCCATTTCTTCGTCATGCCATAGTAGCCACCGACGGGAATCTGCGTGGCCCACTGCGTATGGGTATTTGTCATCATCGCCGCCTTGCCCGTCGTCGCTTCCTTGTCATCGACAAGCTGCACCCACTCGCCAGGCTTGTGGAGTTGGAAACGTTTGCCTGTAAAATGATCCCAACGGTCGTCTGGCAGCCCTTTCAGCCATTCAGGCGGATTGCCGCGAGTCATTTCAAAATCCGGCCGCTCAAGACCTTCGAGCAGACGTTTGCCATAGTCGCCGTATGCGCCGCCTTCGCGGATGTTGCCGACATCGTATTTCTTGCACAATTCGTCGAATTCGATTGCCAGTTCCTTGGCGGGCTTCGGAAGATTCTTCAGATAATTCTTGCCCGTGTAGCGATTCCAGATATACGTCGTCGGATACGCCATCAGACAGGCCAGGTCAAGGCTAAGGCGTTCGCGGCGAACACGTTCCGCCAATATGGCATCATCCTTGACCGCATCCTCCGCCTTTTTGAACAGTGCCAATGCATCGTCCAATTTCTCCAACGTCAGCCATCCCGCAACGCTGCCGTTGTAGCAGCGCAGGTTGTAGCCGGATTCTTCGACCGTGTCGCAGAGGAAATCGATATAACGCAGAAGATGCGGCCCCGCAGCACCATAGTAGCCGTTGAAGAACTCGCGCATGAGCGCCTTTTCATCCTGCTCTGGATTCCACAAGAGATGTGCGACAAGCCATGCTCGTGGACGGACGAAATCGCCGACGCTGCACGCGATGTCGCCCTGCTCGAACGCCCCGATGGCATGGTGGTTCGCGAAGAAGCGGATGTCGGGAGCAAGTCCACGCCAGTTCGGCTGCGGCAGCATGTAGTTCGTGAAATTCGTGATGTAGTTCCAAATATAGAGGTTAGGTGCCACGGCACTCCAGTCTTCAATATCCTTTCGGAAACTCTTGTTGGCAGGTCCAGTCTCCAGCGGCTGCGCGAAATTCATCTCAATGCTGCACAGGCGAATGACGACATTCTTCGCAGGCTTCGTCACCTTCGGTGCCTTGCGTGTATATTGGTAAGCCAATGTCTCGATGAGAAATTCTGGATATTCCTTTTCAATCTCCTTCGCGACGGAGTTCACAAAACGGATCAGCGGTCCAGACTGACTGCCTTCTATCTTCTCGATTTCAAGGCATTTCGGACATTCGCAGCGACCATGCCAGTCGTTCTGCGAGACGGAAATCACACCCGCCGTCGGATTCTTGCGAATCTGCTCCAAGCAGACTCTTGCAAATTCCTTTGTCATCTCTTCGTTCGTCAGGCAAAGCTGCGTCCAGCTTGCGGAACGTTTGCCTTTTATCATCGAATACCATTCTGGATGGTCTTTGAAATATTTGTCAGGCGGAAGGAATTGGAAGAACGTATGGCACCAGCCGATAATCGACATCTTGCCGCCCCAATCGTCGGAAATCTTCTGATGGTGGCCGTTGGCCTTGAGCTTCGGAGCCCAGCGGCCATCGACGGCAAAGCGGTAGAACGGTTCGCGGCTGACAATCTGCGGAGAATACATATATTCCTTTGTATCAACGATAAGCGTCGGTTTCTTCGGGATGAAATTCTCCGTGGGAGTCCACCAGCGGATGCCCACATAATCCTCCAAAAACGTATAGACAGCGTATAACGGACCACGCGGCATACGGCCGTTCAGATAGACGTCGCCGTTCGCAAAATGAATAGCCGTCGTGTCCGCTTTCGCCGTTGCGAAATCAATGTTTGGAAACGCGGCATTGCCCGCGTCGCCAATGACAAACGCAGGCTTGCCATTTGGACGTGCGGTTGCCTCGAAAATCCTGTATTCCGCTCCTGTCACCTGTTTTAGATGGTCGGCAAGTTCGTTCGCGGCATTCCTCAACACGGTCGCAGCACCATCTGGAATCACAATCACAAAATCGCTTTTGCCATTGTCCGAGATTTTCAATGTCTGGGCGCTTGCCACACCGCATAGCAAGAGGGCGCAAAGAATGTATGTCATTTTCATGGTCATTCCTCTATATATTTTTTTACACTAATTAATAACGTTCGGCAATTTCCTTGAATGTCAGCCATTCGATCTTGTCGCCAAAGAAGCGGCTGACGCGTTCCATCAGGACTTCAAAACCATCAAGGCCATAGAAACGGCCATCCGAAAATAGTGATTGCCAATGAGTTATAAACACAATCGGTCGTTCGGCATCCAAAAGATTCACAAATTGCCCGCTGCGACCGTCTTCGCTGATGATGCTGTCGATTCCTTCCTTGATCTTCCGTTTCACGGCGTCGTCGTTTCCAGGGGTGTTGCCCGGCCAGAAAACATCCGGGAAATCCCGCGGAATGGAAACCACCGTTCCTGTTTCAGCGGAACTGCACATCACTTTCGGTGCTTTGAGCACAGATTGGTTGTGCAGGAAATAGAATGTCCGATCTCTGTTCAAAGTCCGTTTGAACGCCATGCCAATGCCTTCGGCATAATTCTGTTCGTTGTCGATTCCCGTCATCCACGGCGATGTCACGCCGTCCGGAATCAAATCCACATTGCAGAGGATTTTTATGGCATAACTGACATAATCCGCGATCTGTTCGGCTGTTAGCTTGCTGAAATAGATGTCCTCCTGCATGCCAAGAAAACGCTCCGCCTTGACGTCAAACGCAAAATAATGCGAAATGATTTCAGGCGTCAGCGAAAACATGGGAGCGATTCTCTGCCGAATCACATCATTGAATTTTCGGACATGCTCCAGCGGACAATGGCTCAACCCTTTGTCCAAGCGCCCCAATCCAGCAGGCATGGGAACGACGGAAAATTTCCCGCGAACGCCATGCTTTTCGCAAATGGACGCGAAGCGCATCACCATGTCAATTGGCACGATCAGCTCATGTTCACGCATCAAATCATGGAAATAATAGAGATTGACGGGAGAACCATCGTCAATAATCAAGCTTACGGGTGCTTTTGCCATTGCGTTACCTCAACTGCCTTGTACTGTCTATGAAAAAGCAAAAAATAATAGATTGTCTATCGTAATTTATCAGACGTTGCATGGAAATCAACTTTGACGGCAATTTTTCCATTTCTGCGATTTGGAACAAAAAGGCAATTCACAAGCCAAAAAGAGTCTCCCACATGCCTGTTTGTCTTGAAACTCGTCCTAAAAGCGGTATGTTACTTTCATCTCCCAATCAATCATCATACCAAATCATAAAAGGAGCCATCATGAAATCACCATTGTACTGTTCCATGCTGATCATGTCACTCGCCGTTTCAGGAGCGCAACTGCCCGATCTATTCGAGGGAGAACAAGTCATCTTCCCATCCTCCGTCCGAGGTAGCCAAATGTTCTCCGCCATCATCGTCACGAAGAACAAGCATGTCATCGTCTTCGACGGCGGCTGGCGGGAGGACAACGCCAACCTCATCAAAATCGTGAAGGAATTTTCAGATACAATCGATCTGTGGTGCATCACCCACGCCCACAGCGACCATTTCTGGCAACTTGCAGAATTCATTGAAAAAACGCCTGATGCCTTGAAAGTCAAAAAGTTATGCTATAATTTCCTCAGCGAAGAATGGATTCAGGAAGCGAACAAGCACGAAAAGAGCTGCTATGAAGAAGCCATGACAACCATCAGGCCGCTGAAAACATCGTCCATTCCGCAGCAGATCACCAAAGCGGGCGACGTCTTTGAAGTCGATGGCGTCAAAGTCGAAGTCCTCAACGATCCGTATTCGACGATAACCGGCAATCCCATCAACAACGCATCCGTCGTTTACAACGTTTCCATCGGAAACAAGAAAATGTTGGTGACAGGCGACTTGGGCATCGAAGGCGGCAACCGCCTCCTCGAACTCTGCCCCGATAAGCTGAAGGCGGACATCGTCGTTCTCGCCCACCACGGCCAGAATGGCGTCAATAAGGCTTTCTACGAAGCAGTCCATCCGTCCATCGCCATTTGGCCGACGCCCAGATGGCTTTGGGAAAACGACAACGGCGGCGGCCCCGGCTCCGGCCCATGGAGGACCAACTACGTCAAATGCTGGATGCAGGACCTCGGCGTAAAACGCCAGTACAACACAATTAAAGAAGTAAGATTAAAATAATCCCTAGAAACCACTATCCACTAACCACTAACCACTAACCACTAACCACTAAATATGAAATCCATTTCCCTCATGTTTTCTGGCCAGGGGGCGCAGGCCCCTGGCATGGGCAAAGACCTCTATGACGTCTCGCCTGCCGCAAAAGCCATTTTCGACCGTGCCAACGACATTCTAAGCCGCGACATCGCAGGCCTCTGCTTCAACGGCTCCGTCGAAGACCTTACGGCCTGCGCCAACTGCCAGCCCGCCATTTTCACAATGTCGCAGGCGGCTCTCGCCGCCTTGAAAGAACGCATCGGCGATTTCACACCAGCCGCCACAGGGGGCCTCTCCCTCGGCGAATACTCCGCCTTGGTAGCCGCTAATGTGCTGTCGTTCGACGACGCACTGCGTCTCGTCGCGAAACGCGGCGAACTCATGGACAAGGCATGCCGTGACACACAAGGCGGCATGGCCGCCGTTCTCGGCGGCGATCCAGACAAAATCGCAGAAATCTGCGCAGCGTGCGGCATCGATGTCGCCAACTACAACTGCCCTGGGCAGATTGTCATTTCCGGCGAAAGCGCAAAAGTCGAAACCGCCGTCGCGAAACTGACGGAACAGGAGTTCCGTGTCGTGACATTGCAGGTGGCAGGCGCTTATCATTCACGCGTCATGACTCCTGCGGCTGAAGCATTTACAGCGGCTCTCGCCGCCTGTTCTTTCGCGTCACCCGCCTGCCCCATCGCGCAGAACTTCCCAGGCGATTTCGTGGAATCGCCGACGGTCATCAGCGAAAACCTTCGACAGCAAATCTGCGGTTCCGTCCGCTGGGAAGCCTGCCTCCGCAAACTCATGGCAAAATGCGATGTATTAGTGGAATGCGGCCCTGGCAACGTCCTCTGCGGATTCGTAAAGCGCACTGACAAAACGTTCAAAGCCCTACCGATCAACTCCGTGGAGACGTTGGAAAAAGCCATCGCAGCATTGTCGTAACATTTCCATTATAAAACACTTGGGAGAATCAACGATGAAGACTTTTTGGATTTGCCTGGCAGTGTTCCTGACCGCCGTCGTCTCCGCCCAGACGAAAATCAACGTCACGCTGGACCATGAAGACGCCATGTACAAATGCAATGAACAAGCAGTCTTCACCGTAACAGTACTGAATGGCGACCAGCCGCATAAGGAAGGCAAGGCCTCCATCCGTCTCTCCAATGACGGATTGACGACCATTTCCACCAAGGAAGTCGATCTTGCAACAGAGAATCCGTTCACCGTCACGGGAACGATGGAAAAGCCTGGCATTCTAAGTCTTGACATCAATGTCGCTGCGCAGCCCAAGAAGCTTCACAAGGTTTTCGGTGCCGCGTTCGAGCCGTTCAATATCCAGCCTGGAGCCCCCGAACCCAAGGATTTCTTGGCATTCTGGCAGGGCGAATTCGCCAAGTACAGTAATTTGTTCGTTGAACCGGAACTAACGCCATTGCCGCGGCTTACAAACGACAAGGTGGAGGGCTTCAAAGTCAGTTTCAACGCTACGGCAGGCAAAATCTACGGTTTTCTGACCATTCCCAAAGCCCCTGGCAAATATCCCGCCATCGTCTCCGTGCCCGGAGCAGGACCTGGGGCGACATCCGCCCCCATGCTGGAGGATTTCGTCTTTCTCGAATTGAACGTCCACACCTACGATCCGGACATCCCCGGCAAGACCATCAACGAAAGCTACAACGAATTGAATCAAGGCGGGATGTATATGTACAAGAACATCCCGGACCGTGAAAAGACGTATTTCCACAATGCCGTCATCGGCATCAACTACGCTGTCGCATGGCTTGCTTTCCATGAAAAAGTCGCTCATGATTGCCTCGGCTACCATGGCAGCAGCCAAGGCGGGGCCTTTGGATTCATTCTAAGCGGCCTTAATCCGCACATTTGCGCCGTGGTCTGCAACGTTCCCGCCATGTGCGACCATCTAGGATACAAGAAGGGCCGTCTCGCCGGATGGCCGCAATTCTGCCGACAGATGAAAAACTCCCCTGAAATCGAAGCCATGGCGCAGTACTACGACGCCATGAATTTCGCCGCGCACATCGGGGAAAACATCCCCGTCCGCGTCATCGTCGGTCTTGCGGACCGAACATGCAGCCCGTCATCCGTTTATGCAGCCTACAATCGAATACCGTCATCGGACAAGAAAATCACGAGCGAAGTCGGCATGGGCCATGAAATCTGGCCATCGTACAGCAAAGAAATCACATGGATGAAGGGATATTTGAAAAAGAGAATGAAGGAG